>NZ_JAQMUE010000032.1 GCF_028330985.1 Roseofilum reptotaenium CS-1145
GAACATTTACATTTTTGGTGGTCTCTACCCGACCACTTTACCTCTTTTAGCGTTCGCCAGCTTTCAGTTGATCTTTTCAGCAAAATACCACCGAAAAAGGTCGCCATAGCGACCTTTGAGCTACCTTGTCACCCCTTGAGCCTAATATCAAATCTATTTATTTACGCGACAGAGATCTGTAGGGGCGGGTTATACCCAAATCTTGTAGACTGACAACTATTGCAAGTAAACCCGCCCTCCCCACAAATCTACCGAGAAAGAGCTGTCTTCCCGACAAATTTCTCATAGCTTGTACTCAGCTCTTCCACCGCTAACTCATAAAACTCTTTGCCATGTTCTGGCGTGGCTAACGCAGGATTTGACCCCATGCGACCATCAGGATAATGGCGACGGAATTCTGCTGGGGTGGTGATGGGGTGACCTTTGCCGACTTCTGGAGACAGGGGTGCAGTTTTAATAGAGTCGGGATAAACATATTGAGTCAGTGCTACTTCGCTCGGTGTCGCGTGAGATCCTTCTTGATCGCCATACAACTCTTGGGCCCGTTTATAGACACTGCGACACATAAACCAGTTGGCTAAATGGCAGGTGACTTTTCCTTCCGGGTCAATGTTTAATTGGGCTAGATGGGTATAGACTTCAGAAAAGGCCGCTTTCATGGGAGCCATATTACCCCCATGACCATTGATAAAAAAGAATTTGGTAAACCCCGCTTGGGCTAAATAGGTGATATAGTCCTTAATCACCAAAATCAATGTAGAGGGTTGGAGGCTCATGGTTCCGGGAAAAGCCGTGTGATGGAGAGCCATGCCGACATTAATGGTAGGGCCAACTAGGGCATGAGTTTTTTCACCGACTCCTTTGGCGATCGCCTCTGCACAAATCGCATCTGTACCAATTAATCCCGTTGGCCCGTGTTGTTCTGTCGAGCCAATGGGCAAAATTAAGCCTGTAGAGGTTTTAAGGTACTCTTCAACTTCTGGCCAGGTGGAGAGATGGAGCAACATGAGACTAAAGGGCAGATAGGGCATCCTCTAGGGTAGCAAACTCTCCAGGTTCCGGGAAGAAGATTGGCTCAGACCCCAAAAAAATTGCTCAATTTAGCAAATTTGCCCAAATTGTATGGTTCTATGGCTAGAATAAGCGATAACATTTGAGAAGCCCAATTATAAAGCCACATATCACTAGCCAATTATGCTACATCGCAAGATCTATCAACTCTGCTCCGAGGGTCGTGAAATCTGGATTTTCTTGCGAGACCAGCAACGCTGGATAGAACGCGCCCGCGTTCTAGAAATCGAAGGAGATTTAGTCACGATTCGGTATGAAACAGAAGAGGAGGATGAGATCTGTGCTTGGGAAGAAATGGTTCGCCTAGAAAGCATTGGTGCAGTCACCCAAAAGCTCTCTAATTTCCCCAAGGGCAATAGTGAATTCCTGGTCTCGGAAGAGTGCCCAGAAGCGGAACAAATCCAGCCACACCCGGAATCAAACTCTGATTAACGCAGAACGCATCTAAACCCTAGCGATCGCCCCTCGGCCTAATACGCTATCATTCACAACTGAAAACCTTAAATCATAATCACAAGACGATGGATATTAAATTGGTTTTAGTCATTCTTACTGTCATCTTTACCGTAACCACCTTATTTTTTGGCACCAAGAACGGGTTCTACGATTCCGACAACTACCACGGTAACGGTTCTGCCCATTAAATTATCCGCAGGGTGGGCCGGGCAACAGTTGTATAATTTGAATACTATCGCTCATTCTCTTGCCCACCTTACTGGCGTGTCAACTCTTGGTTACCCTTGAATGCATTCCCTACGGTACCGGTCAATCTGGGGATGGAGTCTGTCTACTGGTGCGGATGGGCCCCTATCGTATCCTGCTTGACTGCGGTTTACATCAGATAGACCCCCTTCGTTCCATTGAGCCACCGGATATCGTATTCTGTTCCCATGCCCATCCTGACCATTGTCGCGGGCTTCCCAGTTTATCGCTTCAGTTTCCCGATGTGCCGATTTATGGCAGTGAAGTCACCCGGCAACTCCTCTCTCTACATGGACTAGAAGCGGAAACTGGTCAGGCTTTAGAGTGGCGATCGCCCCAACTGCTCAAACCCCATCTAAGCGCCGAACTCTATCCCTGCGGTCATCTGCCTGGAGCCGCCTCCCTGCTCCTCACCTACACCGCTCCAGAGCGCCGCTACACCCTCTTCTACACCGGAGATTACTTTTCCTCCAACTCCCGGCTTGTGGAACGAATGAGGATTGAAGAAGTCCGAGGACTGCAACCGGATGTGCTGATTATCGAAGCCAGTTATGGAACCGCTCGTCATCCCAACCGCCGTCATCAAGAAAACCATCTGGCTTCGCGAATTTACACTATCCTGAAGCAGAAAAAATCAGTATTGCTACCAGTTCCCGTTCTCGGTCTTGGTCAAGAATTGCTGATGCTACTGCGCTCTCACCATCAGTTTACGGGGCAAGATATCGATATTTGGGTGGATGAAACCATTGCTAGAGGCTGCGATGCCTACCTAGAGATTTTGCCCCATCTGCCCAGCAATGTGCAAAATTTTGCCCAACATCAATCTCTATTTTGGGATGAGCGCGTCCGCCCCCAATTGCGTCGCCTTCCGTCTAATCACGACTCTGGACAACTTCCCCGATATCCCTCTATCGTTGTTGCCCATCGCCAATCGAATCTCCACCAGTGGCTTGAACCTAACCCCAATCGCTGGTTAGTCTTGCTCTCTGAATATGCTGAAGATACGCCCCAACTCACCCAAACCTTAGATTTGATTGAAGGGGTGAAACTTGAAACGTATCTCTTTTCCCAACATTGTGATGGCTTAGGAACCACCCAACTAATTCATAATATTCGTCCCCAACACATTATTTTTTTCCATGGCAGTCCTTCTTATCTAGAAGATTTAGCCGGTTTAGAAGAACTGCAAAATCGCTATCATCTCCATTGTCCTCAATCGAATAAACGAGTAGAATTACCTATCGGTGAGACCTTCATTCAACCAGCCGCTCCCGAAACCCATTATGAAGGAGAATTAACGGAATTAGAGACCACGGTTCAGATTGAGTTACCCGAACCCATTACCCGAGATCGCCGTTGGCAACACTTCAGCGACACCGGCATTTTGGAAGCCCGTTGGCAAGGAGAAGAGTTAGTGATTCGGGGTCTATCTCAACGAGAATTACTAGACCAAGGGATGCCCAAAATGCCAGCCAATCTTGATTGTTGTGGCAACTGTGCCCATTATCGGGGACATCGCTGTTGGAACCCAGCCTCGGCCCTGTTTGAATTTCGCGTTAGTCCCGATGGCTTGTGTCCTGTCTTTGCCCACCACCGGGTTGAATAACCCTCTATCGCTAAAGTTTCTCTCCTAGAGGTATGTTAAGAGAGAACTATTAATGTTAAAATCAGTAACAAAGATAAGATAGTTACTTACAAGGAAACCAAAGAAATTATGGGTCGTGTTGGGGTTTTACTCTTAAACTTAGGTGGGCCGGAAAAACTAGAGGATGTTCGCCCGTTCTTATTTAATCTATTTTCCGATCCAGAAATTATCCGATTGCCGGTGACCTGGTTACAGAAACCCCTAGCCTGGTTTATTTCCAGTAGTCGCTACAAGAAATCTCAAGAGAATTATAAGCAAATTGGTGGCGGGTCTCCATTACGCAGAATTACGGAAGAACAAGCACAAGCCTTAGAAGCAAGTTTAGCTCAAAAGGGACAAGAAGCAAAAATATATGTAGGAATGCGCTATTGGTATCCGTTTACGGAAGATGCGATCGCCGAAATCAAACAAGATAAAATCGATCATCTGGTCATTCTGCCCCTCTATCCCCAGTTTTCCATTAGCACCAGTGGTTCGAGCTTCCGAGTCCTAGAAAAACTGTGGCAAGAAGACCGGGTACTAGGGGATAACATTAAATATAGCCTCATTTCCTCCTGGTACGATCGCCCCGGCTATCTCCAAGCAATGGCAGACTTAATTGCCCAACAATTAGACCAATTTGAAAACCCCAATCGAGTACATCTGTTTTTCAGCGCCCATGGGGTTCCCGTTAGTTATGTAGAAGAAGCAGGCGATCCCTATCAAAGAGAAATTGAAGCCTGTACATCCCTAATCGTCAAAACTCTTAACCGTCCCAATCCCTATACCCTAGCCTATCAAAGCCGCGTCGGCCCGGTGGAATGGTTACAACCTTATACAGAAGATGCTCTAGAAGAGTTGGGAGAAAAACAAGTTAAAGATGTGCTGGTGATTCCCATTAGCTTTGTGAGCGAACATATTGAAACCTTACAAGAAATCGATATTGAATATCGAGAAGTCGCTGAAGAAGCCGGAATTACCAATTTCCGCCGCGTTCCTGCTCTCGATACCCATGCCGGATTTATTAATGATTTAGCTGACTTAGTGATTGATTCGCTCAACTCTCCCAGTCAGAAATTCTCGGATGTTGTGCGTCCTTCCGATCAGTTAAAAATGTATCCTCAAGAGCGCTGGGAAATGGGCATCACCACCAGCGCTGAGGTCTGGAATGGTCGGTTAGCGATGCTGGGCTTCATTGCCCTACTGGTGGAATTGTTTAGTGGTAAAGGCATTTTACATGCGATCGGTATTTTGTAGTAGGTTTTTCTAATACCATTGACCTATTACCCATTACCAGCGCCAAGCGCTCTATACTCATGTATCCTCTAGACACGGTAACCATCCATCAATTTCGAGGACTACAAGATTTAGAACTCAAAGACCTCGGACAGATTAATCTCCTGGTTGGGATGAATAACTGTGGTAAAACCAGTGTTCTAGAGGCACTACTTTTGTATGCTAATCCCCTAGATATCAAAACTTGGCTGACCTTATCCAGACTCAGAGAAGGTGCACTTAGACTCCCCAGTTCCAGGTTTGAATCTCTCCAATGGTTATTTCCGAAACAACCTCAAATACTCGAAGCAGAGTCAATTCCAACCGGAATTAAAATCTCCAGCCAAGGTGCTTCAGCAATTAAAGAGATCGCCATCAATTATCAAGATCGAGAAGAAATCCGCTTCTTTGTAAAACCTGAACCTGTGACTCCTGAAGATGTTTTTGAAGAATATGAAAAAGAATTTCAAGAAACCAGCTCTCGGTTAGAACTGGATATCGAAATAACACAAAACCCAAAATCCCCTAATCTGAAGGGTATGATTCCTGTAGGAGTAGAACGAAAGATTATATTTGAGGGTACGGGAAAAGCTTCGATTTTCCCCGAATTAAAAAAAGAATGGAAAAAACTTTCGTTACCTATCGCTATTATAACCCCTGAGTCCCATCGTTCTAACTTTGGTCAACTTCGGCTACTATCCAAAGCAAGCTTTGAAAATTTTAAGTTTGATGTCATCCAATTACTCAAGATTATGGATGATGATATTGAAGATTTAGAAATATTGATCAATCCCCAAACGGTAAGTCATCAAGCCAGTATTTATATTCAACATAAGAAACTTGGACTCACTCCCCTAAATACATTTGGCGATGGAGTTCGTCGTTTATTACATATCGCCTTGCAGCTTCCGAGAGCAAAAGATGGTATTTTACTGATTGATGAATTAGAATCGACTATTCATACTGAAGCCTTAGAAGAGTCTTTTCAATATCAGAGGATTGTACAAATTTTGCATCAACTGCGGGCGGATTTTCTGCAAGAGTGCAACGTTTATTTTGGAGGAGGAACCTTATTAGCCTTGATGTATGGTGAATATCGCCAGAGTCAGAACATTGACTTTCTTTGCTCAGATCGGCAAGGATATCGGCAATTGCGTGAAGCGATTTTTACCCAGCAATATGCAGCGCTATTTAAGAATACAGAAGGCTTAAGTTTTCCCAGGGAAATTAGAGCCGATCGCTACGGGGTTCGGTTTCCCATTATGATTGATGACGTAAATATTCGCTTGGAAATTGTTTCTGAAGGACGCATTGAGCTAGACGATCCAGACACCCTAGAGTGGTGTCCCGTGCCTAGCTTGAGTTTAATCGATCGCGCAGCAGAAAAGTTGTTAGCCAATAGCGATCGCTGGATGGATAGCTCCGTACTCTCTAGAGATCTGATTGACTTAGCGATCCTCGCCTACCATGGAGACTTACCCGATCGCAGCTTTATCAAAGCAGAAGCAGCATATCCGGTACGAGAACCCTTGAAACGGGCGATCGCCGCTTTCCGGGAATTGGCTGATGGTGGCGATCGATATTACCAAGCCCTACAGATCCAAAACCCCACCCAAATTAGAGAAGGTTTAGAGCAATTGAGCAGGGTTCGTTAATTATGAATCGGTTCACCGGAACCGGGGTGATCGATCAAACGAGTCAAGCGCTCCAGACGCTTTTGATTATTTTCCGTAACGCCCTCACCCTCAGGTTGTCCTGTGAGGGTAAAAATGGCATTTTGTCGATCGCAGACTCCTTGAATATCGGGAATACACGCCACTTGAATCTTATGCTCCAAGGTTAAAACTTGGCCGGTTCGTGTGCTTTCTTCCACTGTCCTTTCCAGGGTGGCGACTCTGAATAAGTGTTGCGCTCCCCTATGCATCAAAGCATCACTAATACTATTCAACCGTTCGGAAACACTGGCGCAACGTCCTTGAGCTGATAACTCGGTATTTTTTTCGGCTCTTGTCGTCGTCACTATGGAATCTTGCCCCAGAAAAACTGGGTTTCCATTACCGTCAACATCCCATACCCTGCGATCGTGCCAGATAATCAACGGATAGGTTTTCGACTTTAGGTTCATGACTGTTTGCCACTGCCCTCCACTCTGGCGACAGACAAATTTTTTACCCATTTGCTCAATCAACCGAATCGCCTCATAAGCAGCTACAGCATTGCCTTGTTTCCAATAGAAGCTGGCAGCGGTGCGTAAATCAGAGACTGCCCCCTCCGAGTCTCCCATGGCATCGCGGGCTAAAGCACGGCCTTGATAAGCTTGGGCATACTCACCGTTGATGGCGATCGCCTGATTAAAATAAGTAAGGGCTTGTTGATAATTGTGCTGTTCTAGGGAAGTTTGCCCCGTATTGTATAGATTTTGGGGGACACTGCGATCCATTTGGGCAATCTGTGACGTTATACTTTCCCCTTTAGCCGCTTCAGGAACCACACCCCCCAGAGTTATTAGGGTTACAGTGCCAGCTAAAACAGAAGAGAACCAGTTGAGGATAGGAAACTTAGCAATCATAAACTTTTTCCGGGTAATAGCGTAAGCAAATCCCGTAGGGTGCGTTCACAAAAGTGCAGGGCACCCTACTCTATCTAAAGTTTACAGCGATCGCCAATAGAATACTTAACGATTAATTATTCCCTAAAATATACCCACACCTACTAATCCCAGTTTCCAAAATCCATTCAATTGAGCCTGGGAATCCAGACTCACCGAAGAAGTAGACGGAGCCTCTTGAATTTCAAAAACCCCTCCTTGGGTAACATCTTGCACTCCGACCGTGAGGGCAAAATCACCCTGATTCCGATAAGCGGGGTTTTTAATCAGGAGTACCCCATAATTTTCACTATCAACACTTCTGGATTTAAAAAATGCCCATCCCTGGGTCAACGCACCAAATCCACCAATAGTGGCAATGCGCGGTGTGGGATAGGATTCTCCTTCTGGGGCCCATAATAAAGGTTGATCGCCAGAAACCAAATCATCTAAAGACCAGGTTTGAGTATTCTTAAACGTAGCTTCAAAATCTGAGATGGCAAAATAGTCTACATCTTGAATCGTTCGATAGGGTTCGGAATCATCATAACTGAATTGACCTTGCCCAATTACCTCACGCCTCGTCCCAAAAAATTGCATCGTTAGGGTGATGGTCTTCGCTTGAGCAACCGCTTGCCCTATGATGAAATTAGAGCTAGTTAGAGCAAGGGTGAGAGCAAAAATAGAGAAGATAAAATTAGAGCGTTTCGTTGGTTTGTTCATAGGGCTAGTTTAACTAAGAGAGTAAATCCTGCGATCGCGGTTAATCGAGAAATGCGCACCAGTGAAGGGCACAATTGTTTACAATAAAGGGAAAATCCTGTGGACAACAGCTCCAAGGATTTTCTCTGGCTATGCAGATGTCACCTTAACCCCAATTTGGTTTATGAGGCAACGGGATCGATTCAGTCAATTTAAGGTATCGGATCGGAATGTGAGTCTAGGGCGCGATACACTCACCGAAAATCAGCCGATCGCGATTAAAAATCCTCCTGTGCAATTACTCTTACTGATGGCTCTACTGTTGACAACCACGGGATGTAAATTGCTCCCGCGTCCTGAATCAAGTGCCTTTTCCCAACCCGTCGCCAATCAACCCCAGACCATTTCTGTGGATGTGGCAACGGTTGCGGCTAGCGATCGCGGAACGCGTTTAACCTATACGGGAACCACAGAACCGATTCAGGAAGTGACATTGCGATCGCAAAGTGAAGGACAGCTCCTTTATCTGAGTGTAGATGTGGGCGATCGTGTCCGTCGAGGCCAAGTGATTGCCGAAATTGATAAAGCCTTACCCACCGCAGCAATTAACCAAGCTCAGGCAGAACTCTCGGCTCGTCGGGTAGAAGTTGCCCAAAGTGAAAGCCAGATTCGCCAGTTACAAACCCAAATTGAAATCGCCAAACTCGAATTAAGCCAAGCTGAAGCCGATGCCCAACGTTTGGAAACGTTGTATAAAGAAGGAGCCATTTCTAAACAAGATGCGGAATTAGCCCGCACTTCTGCCGAAAGAGCTAAACAAGCTCTCTCGGCAGCAGAAGCTCAGATCATTACCCAAAATAAGGTCATCGCCGCAGCTCAAGAGCGAGTCACTGCCCAACAAGCCATTCTCAGTCAAGCCCAAGAGCGTCAATCTTATACGGAAGTCGAAGCCCCTATTTCTGGCACTATTTTAAACCGACAAACAGAATCAGGTACGGTGGTAAGACCCGGAGATGAGTTGCTCAGAATTGGCAATTTTAGCCGCGTGAAAGTGAATGTGGAAGTCTCAGAATTAGATTTATATCAAATCCATCTGGGGCAATATGTGTCGGTGACTTTAGATGCCTTTCCTGACCAAGAATTTGCGGGAGAAGTCACCCGCATTTCCCCAGCAGCCGATCCGGTGGCGCGGTTAATTCCCGTGGAAGTAACCATTTCTAATCGTAGTGGGCGCTTAGGGAGTGGATTATTAGCCCGAGCGAACTTTGAAGTGGGCGATCGCCAAACGATCCGGGTTCCCCAAAGGGCCTTGGTGAACCGAGAAGGTGAGGATGCTACCCTATTTCTGATTGATGAGACCAGTGGAAACATCGTAACCTCTCGACGGGTCATCCTGGGAACAACCCGCGATGGTGAAGTGGAAATTGTCTCCGGTTTAGAACCTGGGGAACGCTATGTCTTGCAAAGTTCTCGACCTCTTGAGGATGGCGATCGCATAGAATTAAGTATCCTCTCTTCCCCATAAATTGGGTAAACCTAGGTTTTCTTGGATTGCCTGTTGCCTTTTGCCTCTTGCTTTTCCCTTAATTTTTATGACCGATAAAACCCCTCTAACTGTGCTGCAAAATCTTTCAGATTCCAAAAAAAAGCTAGGGTTACTGGCGATCGCTGGAATCATTGTCCTGGGTGCAACCGGTAGCCTGGCTTATTGGCTATTCGTTGGACGGACTCAAGTTCCTAAAGATATGCAACTGGGAGCCAATGTGGTTCCTCAAGATTCCCTGATGACCATTTCTTTATCCACCAATGAGCGTCAATGGGAAAATTTACGCTCGTTTGGTACTCCCAATACTCAAGCAGCATTAGACGACAGTTTAGCCCAACTGCGCTATCAATTTCAAACCCAAACGAAATTAGATTACCTCCAAGATATTCAGCCTTGGGTGGGACAAGAGGTGACCTGGGCCTATTTAGCGCCAGAAATAGCTGAGGATGAATCCCTCTCTGAAGAAGAACGGATAGTGATGGTGGAACAACCCTCTTGGGTGATGATTGTTCCCATTGCCAATCCGTTGAAAGCAAAAGAAATTTCGGGCAAATTAGTCGATCAAGAACTGACCCAACGCACGTATAAGGATATTGAAATCCAAGAAACCAAACCCGATGCAGATGTGGTATTTTCTTCGACAGTTTTGGATGGCCGATATTTGGTCATTAGTAGCGCTCCAGAAGCCACGGAACGGGTCATTGATACCTTTAAAGGATCGGCTTCTGTGGCTTCGACTCCAGGATATAAAAATGCTTTAGAGCAGTTGGGAACGTCTTCAGGTTTGGCACGCATGTATGTAAATATTCCCGAAGCCACTAGAGTGGCTGCCGCCAATTCTGTACGCCCGATCGCCCCAGAAGAATTGGACAAGATTCAAACTAATCAGGGATTAGCGGCTACGTTAGAAGTGGCCTCGAATGGTTTAGTGTTTAAGGGGATTACTTGGCTGAGTAACCAAGCGGATCGGAAATTAACAACCGATAGCCTAAGCTTGGATCTGGGCAATTATCTTCCCAGTGATACGTTGATGATGCTCACCGGCAGTAATTTGAATCAGGCGTGGAATCAATATGCCACAGGTGTGGAAGGGAATCCCTTAGCGCCCTTAAATCCAGAAGGCTTAAAACAAGGTTTATTGGACACCACGGGATTAAATTTAGAAGAAGATTTACTTAAGTGGATGAATGGTGCATTTGCGATCGCCATGATTCCTGCCGATCAAAATACGTCTCCGATTCCATTTGGCTTTGCGGTGATGGTGAATACCGGCGATCGAGAAGCGGCTAACGAAACCTTTGCCAGCCTCGACCAAGCCATGCAAGATCAATATCAGGTGCAAATTAACTCGGAAACCATCGGTGAAACCGAAGTTACTCAATGGCAACTTCCCTTTGGGATTATTGACATTAGTCGAGCCTGGTTAAGTGATGACTTAGTTATGATGACCTTTGGCGCACCCATCTCCAACCGTATCATCACCCCTCCTGAAGATCCCCTCACGAGTAGCGAAAGCTTCACAACCAGTATTCCCGAAGGTCTGAGTCCCCAAAGTGGTTATTTTTACGCCGATATCGAGCGCCTGTTTAACCAAAATCTCCCCCTACCGATTATTATGCCTCCGGATCAAGCGAATCTCTTTAAGGCGTTTGACTCCATTGGCGTAACCTCTGCTATTACTAGCCCCCGTACCACCCGCTATGACCTGCTGGTGCGCCTGAAAAAAGGTCAGGAACCCGGCCCCCTACCCTCTCCGAGCTTAAACCCCTCACCAACACCGGAACCCTCTCCAGAACCTTCTCCAGAAGAGTCAGAAGAATAAATGAGGCAATAGGCTAGGGTAAAAAACTTTGTTTTACCTATTGCCTACTGCCTATTGCCTAACTATCCGAACTTAACGAGTTTCTGGCTATAACAACTCAAAGGAATTCATAAAGCGCTCAACTAAATCAGCCACTGAAGATGCGCTAACAAGGAAGTAAATTTTGTTTTCTGCTAGATACAAGCGCAGAACTAGCAACCCTTCCCCCTCAATTTCAGTGACGCGGTATTCACGACCAGGGTAGCCATTGAGATCGATCAATTGCTCCTGGCTTTTGAGGTCTGGCATTTCCATCCCCTCTAGAAAGCTATCGCTCATTTCGTCGAGAATCTGTTTATCGCTGGCTTGCTGGAGGTATTCAGTGGGCAACTCCATATAAAACACTCCATAGATTCCCTCTTCGTCTTCAAATTGAATTTCTTCAATGGTCAGAGTTTCACCGCCAAAATCTTCAGAACTCCTTTCCTCTTCGGGTTGTCCTGGCATCTCGACTCTAAAGTGTCCGGTTCTGGTATAGGTTTGCCAATCAGACTGAGACAGAACTAAGGGAGAATGGGTATTGGAAGGCAAGACCTGGCTTGCTTCAATGGGAAGAGCAAAGCCGAGGGGAGTCAGCATTACGGCGATCGCCAATATTCTCAGTTTCACATTTGTTATCGTCAACATTGGGGTTTCCTGGGAAAGAACCATTGATAATTGCCAATCATCGTAGGGTGGGCAAGAGCATAAGCGATGGATTCAACTTCGACAACTCTATGCCCTACTCACCCTACCCGCCATTATTCTCGAATTCAGGTTACCCAACCTTTGCAAAGGGGGATAACCGACAATTCCAAGAGTTTAATCTAAAGATACTTTAAAGGGAGGAGAACCCGATCTCGTTTTCCTTTCATTCTAGTCATCAAGATATTCAATACCATAACCCATGAAAAACTTATCTTGGCTCAATCGCAAACATGCCTGGAAATCCCTAGTACTCATCGTTTTGATGGTTTCCATCACCTTGGGTAGTGCTACCAGCGCCCTAGCTGCCCGAACCGGCGGACGCATTGGGGGCGGCTCATTCCGCGCTCCCAGCCGCACCTATAGTGCCCCTAGCCGTACCTATACAGGGGGTGGATATGGCTTTGGGGGGGGATTCGGTTTTCCCTTTTTACTGCCCTTCTTCGGCTTTGGAGGAGGGTTTGGTGGGCTATTTACAATCCTGATTTTTGTGGCGATCGCCAACTTCCTGATGCAAACCATGCGCCGCCTGGGGGATGGGGATACGGAAATGGTCGCCGGTAGCTCGAATCCCACGACCTCCGTTGCTCAAGTGCAAGTGGGACTCTTAGCCGATGCACGTAGCTTGCAAACTGACTTAGACCGAATTGCTCAAACCAGCGACCCCACTACCGGTGCTGGACGCGCCCAAATTCTACAAGAAGCGACTCTTTCCCTCTTGCGCCATCCAGAATATTGGGTGTATGGTAGTGCCGAAAGCTCTCCAGGACGGCTCGATACAGCAGAAGCTAAGTTTAACCAATTCTCCATTGCCGAGCGCAGTAAGTTCACGGAAGAAACTCTCACCAATTACAATAACCAGCTTAAACAAGCAGAAAGTAAGGGTGCATTACCGGGAGAAGCAACTGACGAGTTAGGGCAAGCCTCTGGTGAATATATTGTAGTGACTTTAGTCGCAGCCACCTTCGGCAAATTAGAGTTACCTGCAATTAATGGTTCTCAAGACTTGCGACGTGCCCTGAGTCAAATGGGATCGTTAGGGGAAGATAATCTATTGGCGATCGAAGTTCTTTGGACTCCCCAAGCCAGTGGGGATACCCTTACCAGTGATGATATTTTAGCCGCTTATCCGAATTTGAAATTGGTTTAAGCTCTTGGGAAATTCCTCCCCAATACTTATCCATTTCTGTAACTCATCGATTCCCCTGGATAGGCAAGTTACTCCGATCCAATTGTTCAGCACAACATCATACAACAATGGTATCAGAGTAACTTGCCTCCCAAGGATCGATGAATAGCAAACTTCAAGAGAAATCATAGAGCAGTGAAAGGGAAAGTTAGGAGACTTTCTATTGCTATTCGTGCCTATTGCCTCAAACAATAACCTAACCGTCCTAACTTAACGAGTTCACTGCTCGATTAGCCTTTCACACAAACGACTTGCTTTAGAGTAGCAACCACTTCCACTAAATCAGACTGATTGTTCATCACCTGCTCAATGGGCTTATACGCTCCTGGAATTTCATCTAAAACCCCTGCATCTTTACGGCATTCAACGCCATCGGTTTGGGCAATCAAATCATCGAGAGTATAGGATTTTTTCGCCTTGGTTCTAGACATTAATCGCCCCGCACCATGGGAACAAGAGCAATAACTGTCCACATGGCCTTTTCCTTTGACAATATAGGATTTTGCACCCATGGAACCAGGAATAATCCCATAATCATTTTCTTGCGCTCGTACCGCACCTTTGCGCGTTACATACACCGATTCACCGAAATGGGTTTCTTGTTCGGCATAATTATGGTGGCAATTTACCTCAAGTAAAGGTTTCATCGGTTTACCTCCAGTGAGGTGTTTTTCGATAATGCGCTTTAATCTCGCCATCATCACATCCCGATTAAACCGAGCATACTGTTGTGCCCATTGTAAATCGTGCCAATAGGCAGTAAATTCCGGAGTCCCAGCGACAAAATAGGATAAATCGGGGTCAGGCAAGGAAGTTTCTGCTAACTTCGCTAGGTCCTTGGCTGTGTGAATATGATTCTGAGCCAATCGATTGCCAATATGCCGAGAACCGGAATGGAGCATTAACCAAACTTGATCTTCTGTATCGAGGCAAACTTCAATAAAATGGTTGCCACCCCCCAAAGATCCCATTTGTTTCATGGCTTTACCATCTAGGTTTTGCACCCCTTTGTGTAAATCCTTAAAGTCTTGCCATCCTTGCCAATTGGTGACCGTTTTTTCGATATTTTTGTTGTCATTGAAGCCTACCGGAATTGCGGATTCAATGTCTTGGCGAATCTTTTTCAGTTTACCCTCAAGTTGATCGGCGCTAAAAGGGGTTTTAACGGCTGCCATACCACAGCCAATATCGACACCTACGGCGGCAGGAATAATGGCTTCTTTGGTGGCAATAACCGAGCCAACTAAGGCTCCTTTACCTAAATGAACATCTGGCATTAACGCCACATGCTTAAAGACAAAGGGCAAGGAAGCCACATTTTTTGCCATGCGGGTTTCGTCGTGGGCTAGGGGGTGGTTTGCCCAAGAGAGTACGGGTTTGGCTTGGGCAAATTGCAGATGTTCATAAGGCATGGGAATAATCCTCTCCTGTCCAGCATTAGAGCAGATGGCTGATCTGTACTACAGAATAATACAAATAAGTGATATCTGTCAATTACTAGGACTGCTGAGTTACAGTGCTTTGCCCTGGGGAATAGGGTTGTGGTACATGGAGAGAGAGGATTTAAGCTTGTGTTTCATAAGGCAAGCAAAGCGCTGTATATCAAATCGATTTATTTCTGCTATACATGACAACCAGGGTAGAGACAAGGACTGCCTTGCCCCTATGAGTACGCATTTGTAGCAAGCATTTTTTATATTTAAAAGGGAGTTAATACTCACTAATAAAACGATATATCATTAAAGATTATTCCTGTATCTGAGTTGTGTTAGTTTCTGTTTCTTCAGGAATAGTGCGCGTCGTTTGATAAACTCTAATCGGTCGTTCTATACCCCGAAAGCGATAACTTCCCATGGGCATAAATCCCCGACGAACGCGCAATAACTTATAAGTTTTTTCACTGACCACACATTCTCCAGGAGGACAAATCCCTTCCATACGAGAAGCCAAGTTGATGGTCGATCCCAATACCGTATAATCGACTCGCTGGGAACTCCCAATATCACCGACGACTGCCTTTCCACTATTAATGGCAATTCTCAGTTGTAAGGGTTCATTTAAACGCTTGGTTTTATTTAAATGCTCTAAGCGAGTAAGCATGCCTCTAGCGGCTGCCACTGCCCGGTCTGCGTGATCCGGTTGCACTTCTGGAGCGCCAAAAAAGGCCATAATGCAATCGCCAATAAACTTATCTAACGTTCCTTTAGCTACAAATACTTCCTGGAGCATTTCTTCAAAGAACTTATTTAAAAGTTCGGCAATTTCTGAGGGGGAAAGCCGTTCAGAGAGGGCAGTAAAGCCCACAATATCGGCAAATAAAATACTAATTTCATATTCAGCTAGGGGTAAACGACCCTCGGTGAGCGCTCCGGCTGCCATCATTTGCTGGACAACGGAAGGGGTATGATAGCGTTCGAGACGCTGACGAATATTTTCTTCATCTCTGAGTTTTTCTTCTAGAAGCCATCTTTGTACAGAAGAGGCGACTAAGTTGGCTAGAGCAGAGAAAAAACTGAGGTCTTCTTCTGCTTCTACACTGGTGTACTGGGAAGAAACATGGGCATCGGCATAAAGAACGCCAAAGACTTGTTCTTCTTCCCACAGGGGAACAGCCATAGCAGAACGAATACCTTTGCTGAGGATACTCATTTCCCCTTCAAAGCGTTCATCGGCTTGTGCGTCTGCGGTTTGAATGGCGACTCTTTCGACAAAGACTTTTTGACAGATGCTGTGGGAAATCCAACTGCTATCAGCCGTGAGGGTATCTTGACCTTGATGACGGGTTGCTAGGCGAACTAATTTGAGTTGTCCAATGGCTTCTAAGTCAATTAGGAGGGCTAGACGGTCAATGCGTTTGAGGTCTCGGAAAACGGCTTCTTGGACTTGGAGAAAGATGGCTTCGAGGGAACCAGCGGAGTTGAGGCCTTTACTGATGTCTACGAGATCTTTGAGCCGGGCGATCGCCTTACGGTTGCTGCTGGCGGTATCTTGTTCATTATGGGGTTGCAGCCATAATCGTTGCAGATCTTTAACATTACGGAGAATCGTTGTACCATCGGTACTCAATTCTGGCCCTTTAGAAATCTCCTCTCCAGAGGGTTGCAGAATGAGAACCACCAGAGACACAACTCCAATTTGCACCACATCCCCATGATGAATCCATTGTGCAGATGTGGCGGGTAATCCATTTAATAATGTGCCATTGAGACTGCCCATATCTTCGATGAGCCATCCATTCCCACGGGCAATAATTTGACTATGATGACGGGAAACACCAAAAAAAGGGAGGCATAGGCTACAATCTGGCGATCGCCCTAAAACAAAGGGATTATCTTCAACCAATACGGTTCCTTCCGTATTCCCTTCAACTTGTATCCGCAGTTTGAGTTGACTCATTGTCTTTCAACCCCTTGAGCCATAGTACTTTCAACATTCACGGACAACCAACGCAAGTGAGAAAAATCTAACTTACCCATTTTCTGAGTCCAATCAAAGTAGTCACTCAAGTCTGAATGGAACGCCATACGCTATAAATTATCTCTTTATCGAGTAATCCAGAACTAAATCGGATGAACCCTGACCCTAGTATCGCCTGTCAACCGATTGTTGGCAGGGTATTCTCTCTATTGTAAATAATGAGCCGGAGAATCATCTGTAGCTACAGTCAATCTCAGGGCAATTGTACTGATGTTACTGATGAGTGATTGATGTGTGCCCAAACCTATTCTTTGAGTTGAGTACCCTTTCTATCCCATCTAAGCGCCGCTTTTGATCTTTTCGGACGGTACTGCGATAGGAACCCAGTCCATCGGCTTCTAGTTCTCCGGTGGTGGGATTGACGAAAGAGCGCACGCGGGCACAGAGTATGGCTTTTTTTAGGTCTTCTTCCAGTTGGTAACAGGTTTTGAGGTGTTGAATATAGTCTTTTCCAGCTAGGGGAGATTGATTGATTAAATCCACTCCAGCTAACAATTCAAAGGTGCCCAGGTGAATGCCAATGCTTTGAGCTTCTTCTTGGAGTTGGAGGATGGACGGTTTAAGTCGTCGCAGTTGTTTGAAGTCTGCTTCTTCGGGGCTGTCTGCACCATGTTGATAGGCGAAGGTTCCTAGGTTATGTTTGGAGTTTCCCGGATCGGTATGGCCAAAGTAGAGATCGGTATATCCTCCGTTAGGGGTACGGGTTCCTTCAGCCACTCCAATGGCGATCGCCCCTACGGAGTTGGGAGTTGCAAACAGATGTTCTGTAGAGAGATTAACTAATTTGGCTGATACCGTAAATCCAGGCAACTGCCGCTTGCGGGCCCGATCTCCGTCAACTGTCGGTGCTCCTGTGGGGGAAAATAAGCCTCCAATTAATCCTAAAGTTGCCAAAATTTGCACCCAACAGAGAATCATTAATCTCTGTTGTTTAACATATTTTTTGAATACATTGAACCCGGATAATCGGCGCATCTAAACCCTGACTTGAAGCACGACAGGGTTAATCTTCCCATAAGGGATCGCGAGAAAACATCCTCTTATTGGGTGAATTTAATTTGTTATCAGAGAAATTACAGAATTTAAATACGCCTTATTTATTACTGCCCACTCCCCATCGCCAATAAGGTGACCTCCCAAACTAATCGGGGTTGGACATAGCTCAGAAGGGCACGACTGGCTTTTTCTAACGGTTGTAGCGTTTGGGAAGACTGGTGATTTTGCCAATAGAACTGTTGCAGATAGCCAATCAGCCACAGTTGGGTGGGGGTATCTAAGGTTTGAGGAATGGTTTTGGCTAAGGTTAATCGCTCTCGAGGAGTGGGGGGAAGATTTTGTAGAGACTGTAAGAGTTCTGGTGGACAAGCTTGTAACTGCTCAAAAGCGGCGATCGCTTCCCCAG
Organism: Roseofilum reptotaenium CS-1145; assembly: GCF_028330985.1. Classification (NCBI taxonomy): domain Bacteria; kingdom Bacillati; phylum Cyanobacteriota; class Cyanophyceae; order Desertifilales; family Desertifilaceae; genus Roseofilum; species Roseofilum reptotaenium. The sequence continues at coordinate 18,121 of NZ_JAQMUE010000032.1, forward strand.
GACTCCCCTGAGCTAAGGCCATCACGGTTGGGTGATCGACAATTTTCTCATAACCGCGCGATCGCAAAACCTGCGCCAATGTCTCTGGACTCAAACGATAAAAAGGAATTCGGGTACAGCGAGAAACAATCGTGGGCAACAGGGCAGCCTCAGAAGAGGCGATCGCAATAATCGTCGCTTGACCCGGTTCCTCCAAGGTCTTCAATAACCCATTAGCCGCCCCTTCCGCCATCAAATCTGCCCGATCGATCGCCACTAAAGACCGGGGGGACTCCAAAGGGGGACGACTGAGAAATTGACTAATTTCTCGCACTTGTTCAATCCGAATTCGGGGCGGTGCTTTCCGTTTCACCCCTTCAGCTTTTGCCTGAGTGACCGACAGCAATTGTCCTTGATGTTGATATGTGGGTTCCACCCATAACAGGTCAGGATGGTTCCCCTGTTCCATACGTTTTCTCATCCGTGCTAGGTGTTCTGGAGTATCTTCTCGACTGGCTAGATACTCGACAAAATAACGAGCGCTCAAGCGCTTACCAATGCCATCAGGTCCGACAAACAAATAGGCGGGGGCAATACGATTTTTGTCAATCGCCTGACTGAGCAACCTCACTGCTTGGGGTTGGCCCATCACTTCTTCAAATTTAATGCTCATTGCTCAGAAATTTTCAGGGTATATCCATGAGATCCGCCCTCGAGATCGCCAACAAATATTTGGTATTCCCCTGGAGGCCATTGACCCGGAATTTCGACGGTTGAGCCATCATGGGCCGGCACACAGAGGTCAAAGTCTTGGGGGCCGTCAATTTTGAGGGTGGGGTTACCGGAACTTTGCAGGCGGAAATGAATGGAAGTATCGGCCGTGACAGTCAGTCTCACATTGGGCGCAGCCGCTAAATTGCCGCAATCACCCGCAGTGGGTCCACCAGATGTACCCGTGAGTTCCATGGGTTGAAACCCAGGACTGATGGTTTTCTGGGTAGTTTGGGCTAGACTGCTTAGGGAAGTCAGGGAGGAGATCACCCCGGCTAGGATAGATAGGATCGCTACAGATGGTCTATTCATAGGTTAATCCTCGAATGAAGAAAGAATGAGGGCAGCGCCCTACTCTTATCGTCTACGACTTTAGGGTTATGCGATCAGATGATTTTATCGATTCACTTGTTTCCGGTCATCGGAAATGGGCAGGGGAGTAATGGCAAAATCGGCAAATGTAATCGTATAGTTGTCCTGCTGGCGATCGCGAATAAACGTTAAGATAACTTCGGACGCTACAGCTACTGCGAGCAAGACCAAATTACGGGCTAAGGGATAGTCACAAACATCATCATTAGCCGGTGAAGGGACGCGATAGAGATTGTTCCAAATGATTTCCGCATAGTCAGTGGCTAATCCAATATGTAAGCAGGGAATTTGGTGCGTTGTGCAATAATCTTTGACGCTTTGGCGACTGGGACTATTATCAAACGTATCAATCACCAAAGAGGACCCTTTGAGCAATTTATGAACGGTGTCGTCGGTTAAGCATTGATTCATTCCTTGTAAACTTATCCCTAACGCTCGATAGAGAGTATTGGTGAGGATTTTAACTTTATAAGCGCCCACATCCGATTGATAATAGGGTTGGGTTGAGAGATTACGCTCCTCAATGCGATCGTCATCAATCACCTTAATCTGAGTCAGTCCAGTTCTGGCCAAATTTTCCGTCAGATTTCCCCCCAAGGCACCGGCACCACAAATGGCGATCGGAAAACTCTTGAGCTTGGCCATAATAGGGGCTGTGCGGTGTAATTCTTCATGAAAAAACATAGACATAGTGATGCCTGCCAGACCTGCGATCGGTAATCTCCATTGTATAATGTTGGAGATCAAGCCTTCTCCCGTAAGAGAGGGACTTCTCCCATTCTCCGCGTCTGGGTGTTTGGAGTGTTTTCCGCACTAAATTTAAAGATCATTCCCTTGAGAGCTGGTTACCTTGGGGCGATCGCCGATCCCCCTGCTTTATGAATGTGACTGATATTCTTTGGGTTCTTGTCTGTTCGGGGCTAGTCTTTCTCATGCAACCCGGATTCATGTGTTTAGAATCTGGCCTGACTCGTTCCAAAAACAGCATCAACGTTGCCGTTAAAAATATAGCCGATTTTGGCATCTCTGTTACCCTATTTTGGGCGATCGGATATGCCCTGATGTTCGGGGAAAATCCCAGTGGATGGCTGGGCATCAGTAATTTTTTTATTAATATTAGTACCCCCTCAGTTGCCACTTTTTTCCTCTTCCAAACCATGTTTTGCAGCACCTCCACCACCATCGTCTCAGGTGCAGTCGCAGAACGGATGAAATTTATCTCCTATCTCGTGGTTGCCGGTCTCGTTTCTGGCCTCATTTATCCCATTTTCGGTTGTTGGGCCTGGAATGGTCTGAACGTAGAAAATACCTCCGGTTGGTTACGGAATCTGGGGTTTGTCGATTTTGCTGGCTCAACGGTTGTTCATAGTATTGGGGCGTGGGTTTCTTTAGCTACACTATCCGTGGTTGGGCCCCGTTCCGGACGATTTCGATATTCGGGACACCCCCGTAAAATCCATGGATCTAATATGCAACTTGCTGTCTTAGGAACTCTACTGTTATGGTTCGGATGGTTAGGCTTTAATGGGGGCAGTACGTTAAGCCTCAATGACCAAGTCCCCGGAATTATGGTCAATACCATGATGGCCGGATCGTCAGGAATGCTAACCGGTGCAGCCATTAGTTGGTATCGGCGCAAAATTCCCCAGGTTGAAGCCTTAATGAATGGCTCTTTGGCTGGTTTAGTTGCCGTAACCGCTTCTTGTCATGCCGTCACAACATTAGAAGCTGTCATAATTGGCATCATAGGAGCGGGGATTATGATGATTGTCGCTCAAATGTTGGAAGATCTTAAAATTGATGATGCCGTTGATGCCATTGCAGTCCATGGAGGAGCCGGTATTTGGGGAACCTTAGCCGTTGCTTGGTTTGGCGATCCCCAGATTCTGGGAACGGGGTTAACGGTTCGAGAACAATTTGGGGTACAACTGTTAGGAATTATCGTTGCTGGAGTGTGGGCTTTTTCTCTAACCTATGGAATTTTATGGAGCCTAAACCAGTTGATTGCTTTACGGGTTTCTTTAGCGGAAGAAAAGATTGGTTTGAATATTTCTGAGCATCAGGCACAAACGGAAATCCATGATCTCTTTCAAGTGATGCAAGAGCAGGCTAATACTCAGGATTTAGCTCTGCGCGTACCGGTAGAACCTTTTACAGAAGTGGGACAAATTGCCCATCGTTACAATCAAGTGATGGCGGCTCTAGAGGAAGCAGTGAGTAAAACTCAGGCGGTGTTTAATACGGCCAGTGATGGGATTTTAACGTTTACTCTAGATAATTTAGAAATTAGCAAAGCGAATCCCAGTGCAGAAAAGATTTTTGGTTATCCTCTGGCGGAGTTAATGGGAGTATCTATTGATCGATTGATTTCGATTCCAAGCGATCCCCTAGCGGACCGGTTAACGGTGATTCGAGAACTGATCAAACCGGGAAGGCATGAAGCGATCGGATTGCGATCGAATGGGGCAGAATTTCCAATAGAAGCAACCTTAACAAAGGCGAATTTAGGCGAGCATCGCACGTTTTATGTGGGAACATTTAGAGATATTACGCGACAGAAGAAAACCCAAGCTGACCTCGCTAAAGCTAATGGGGAAATTTTGGAACTCAATCAGCAGCTTAAAGAGGAGAATTTACGCATGAGTTCTGAGTTAGATGTGACTCGGAAGTTGCAAAAAATATTGTTGCCAAAAGTAGAAGAGTTGACCGCTATTCCGGAATTGACATTTGCTGTATTTATGGAGCCAGCGTTTGAGGTGGGTGGGGATTATTATGATGTATTGCTTCACGATTTAGGGGTAAAAATTGCTATTGGTGATGTGACGGGTCATGGGTTGGAAAGTGGGGTATTGTCAATTATGGTGCAAACGGCAGTCCGGACGTTGTTGGAAGCAGAGGAAACCGATCCGGAGCGCTTTTTGGATATTCTAAATCGCACGATTTATCATAATGTACAACGAATGAAATCGGATAAAAGTTTAACGTTAAGTATGTTGGATTATACTCAGGGACAGCTCAGGTTGAGTGGTCAACATGAGGAGCTATTAATTGTGCGTGCAGATGGAAGGATAGAGCGCATTGATACAATTGATTTGGGAATTCCGTTAGGATTACAAGAGGATGTCTCTGAGTTTTTTGACTCAATTGTGGTAGATCTAAGTCCAGGGGATGGCGGTGTTTTGTATACAGATGGAATTACGGAAGCGGAAAATAGTGATGGTAAACGTTATGGTTTAGATCGGTTGTGCGATCGCATTACTCAGGTGTGGCATTACTCAACCGAAGAGATTCGCGATCGCCTGATTGCCGATATTCGCTCTTATATCGGTTCCCACACCATGTACGATGATATTACATTGGTGGTCTTTAAGCGCAAAGAGTCATATCCCAAGGAATGAGTGGGTGATGACAGCTCAATTGTGGTTTTAGGAAACAGAAACTATCTTAACTTTCCCTTCCCTTGCTATAGCACTACACGATTAGGAGTCAAAATTTTCAGGACTGTTTGTTTCGTACCTTCAGCAAAGAAATCTGGCTCGTTCGATGGTTCGATCACCAATTGTCCAATCGTACCATCTATCATAGCTATCAGTAATTGAGCAGTAATCTCAGGGATTAACGTCGCATCAATTTGCTCCCTTACCTGCCCTTGGCGGATCGCTGTCTCAACTGCTTTCAAAGTCTCCGCTTGTGTTGCTTGAAGGAGGTCAGAGATTGCCGGGTTGCGTCCGGCTTCTGCTAGAATCTCTAGCCAAAGCTGACAGTCATGGCGATTGGTATTGATTATGCCGATTCCGGTGGCGATCAAGTCTGCTAAACCGATGGCTTTGTCGTCTGCGCGGGCTAACTCCCCCAGCAAGGTTGCGGTTATGGCTTGCTCTTCTTCTACAATCGCTTCAATGATGGACTCTTTTGACGGAAAGTATCGGTATAGCGCTCCGGGACTCATGCCAACAGCCTTGCAGATTTTGGCCATGCCGGTTCCGTGAAAGCCTGATTCTAAAAAGCATTGGGCGGCAACTTTCAAGATGCGATCGCAGGTTTCTTGAAATTTTTTTTCATCTCGGGTTCTTGGCATGGTTCACTAGGACAATTTTCGTAGGTTGGACAGAGCGATTGGCTTGAGCGCACAGTATCTTTACTGTGGCTCTATTATCTTATGTTATAAAGCGAATGAACATTCTTTCTTTTTATCTTGACAGGTTTACTTTCCGATTGTTATTATAAGAATGAACATTCGCTCTAAAAACATGCATGCCTCTCCTCTGTCAAAACCCCTACGCTGCTTGAGCCTCGGCCTGCTCGTCGCCATGCTCGGCAGCATTGCTGGTTGCAAGTTTGAATGGCCCGTCACCCATTCGGAACCTGAAGCGATAGAAACTCCAGTCAAACCCTCGCGACTGGTTGTTTTGGGTCGTCTGGAACCCGCTTCGACTGCAATTGCCCTATCAGCCCCGTTAGCCTTGGAACATGATCGGGTCGCGGAGCTGCACGTCCGGGCTGGGGATACAGTCGCTGCGGATCAGATCGTTGCTGTACTCGATTCCCACACCCGTCTCCAACACCAGGTTGCTCGTGCTCGCACAGAGGTCACGTTAGCCCAACAGCAGCTCGCGCGGGTACAAGCAGGAAATCAGAAAAGTCAAATCGCTGCTCAAAAGGCTGTTGTCGTCCAACTCCAAGCCAAGCTGACAGGGGAGATGACCACCCAAGCCGCCACCCTAGAGCGGTTGGAGGCTCAACTTGACAATGCTCGGACAGAATTTGAACGGTTTGAACAGTTGTATATAGATGGGGCTGTTTCCGCCTCGGCGCGAGACACTAAAGCATTGACTCTCGACTCGGCACAAGCCATGGTTTTGGAAGCTGAGGCTGCCCAAGTTCGAGATCGCCAAACCCTACAGGCGCAAATTAAAACAGCTCAGGCGACTCTCGAGCAGCTCCAAGAGGTACGTCCTGAAGATGTAGCTGTGGCTCAAGCTGAAGTCGATGCAGCAGTCGAAGCCCTAGCTCTGGCTGAGACAGACTTAGAACAAGCACGAGTGCGCGCGCCCTTCGCAGGTCAGGTACTTGAAGTTCATGTATATCCAGGCGAACGTGCAGACGGGGCAGGCATTGTTGAACTTGGCCAAACAGAAGAAATGGTGATTGTTGCTGAAGTTGACGAAACAGACATTCGCCAAGTGCAGTTGGGACAAATGGCCACAGGTGTAGCGGCTGCATTGGAAGACCCAATCCAGGGCATGGTTACCCACATTGGTCGTGCCGTCCGCAAACAATCAGTATTTAGCGATCAACCGGGGAGCAATTTAGATAGCCGCGTGATTGAAGTGCGCATTGCCCTCGATTCAGAAGCCAGCCAACGGGTTTCTGGTCTAACCAATCTCCAAGTCGAAACTGCCATCCAACTTAACTAATTGCGATCGCCTACCTAACCATGTTGCTAAAATACTTCCGCAAAACCCCCCTTGCTTGGCATCAGCTCGTTAAGCAAAAAACTCGCCTACTTGTCGCCCTTGCCGGGATTGCCTTTGCCGACGTTCTCATGTTTATACAAATGGGCTTGTTAGATTCCCTGTATGACAGTGCGACAAAGCCACACCAGGAGATGGATGTCGATTTAGTGTTACTCGATCCCCGGGCAAAAACCTTAATCAATCTGCCTAGTTTCCCCCGCAAGCGACTCTATCAAGCTCTCGGATACGATGGTGTAGCCTCGGCCATGCCACTCTCTATCGGCATGGCCTCCTGGCGTAATCCGGAAACCCATATCAATCACGACATTCTACTGTGGGGTATCGACCCCGAGCGATCGCCCTTTAGCAACATCCAAGATGTGGAACGAGTGCAATCCTTAAAGCTTCTTAACCGAGTCCTCTTTGATCGTGCCTCGTCGAGTAAATTCGGCCCGATTGCCCAACGCTTCCAAGAGCAAGGAACTGCCATCACAGAAGTGAGTGACCAACGAATGAAAGTGACGGGCTTGTTTGCAATGGGAGTTTCTTTTGGTGCAGAAGGGAACGCGATCGCCAGTTTGTCTACTTTCCTCACCTTATTGCCGAACCGCCAGGCGAATCGTGTTGATATTGGCTTGCTTACCCTTGAGCCGGGTGCAGATCTCGAACAAGTCCAGGGACAATTACAAGTGGGCTTACCCCCCGATGTTAAAGTCGTCACCAAAGCTGAATTTATCCAGCTAGAAAAAGTCTATTGCAGTGAAGGGGGTACGGGCTTTATTTTTAATCTGGGTGCGGTAGTTGGCTTTGTTGTCGGGACGGTAATTGTTTATCAAATACTCTACACCGATGTCTCTGACCATTTGCCGGAATACGCCACGTTGAAAGCCATGGGTTACAGCGATTCCTACCTCGATGGTGTTCTTGTTCAAGAAGTCCTTGTCCTGGCGGTGTTCGGATTTATTCCTGGTTTCTTCTTTTCTGTAGGGCTTTATCAGCTCACTGCCAACGTGACGGCTTTGCCGGTTGTGATGAAAACCGGGCGTGCCATTATCGTGCTGATGTTAACACTGGTCATGTGTGCCGGTTCGGGCCTCATCGCTTTGCGAAAACTACGCTCTGCCGATCCCGCTGATATTTTTGGCTAATATCTCCGTTTACAGCTTAGTAATATAAATCTTTAACTGTCTTAATGAATACAACAACATTTGTCCCTGAATCGACATCCGCGATCGCCATTAATCATCTTAATCACCATTTCGGTACTGGTGTGCTTAAAAAGCAAGTTCTCCATGATATTAGCCTGGAGATTCAATCTGGGGAGATTGTGATTATGACTGGCCCCTCTGGCTCAGGCAAAACAACCTTGTTGACCCTCATGGGGGGACTGCGATCAGCACAGAATGGTAGCCTGAGAATATTGGGTAATGAATTTCAAGGCGCTAGGAAAGAACAGTTGAACGAGTTGCGTAAGCAAATTGGCTATATTTTCCAAGCTCATAATCTGATGAATTTCCTCACGGCTAAACAAAACGTTCGTATGTCCCTTGAATTGCACGAGGATATATCCCCAGCCAAACTAGATAAAAAAGCTACTGCTATGCTCGATCGCGTTGGCCTTGGAAATCGCATTAATTACTATCCCGAAAACCTCTCGGGTGGCCAAAGACAGCGAGTGGCGATCGCCCGCGCCCTCGTCAGTAATCCCAAAATTCTCCTAGCGGACGAACCGACGGCTGCCCTTGACAAGAAATCCGGCTTAAGGGGTGACAAGGGGGGTAAAGAGTAGACCGTATAAGGGATAGAGCCTTTAATCCCTTCTGGAAAAATAAGCGCTTATGAGGTTTAGAATCCATCAATTCTTGAGCCAAAGAAGACCAACATTGAAAGGAGTGAACC
>NZ_JAQMUE010000033.1 GCF_028330985.1 Roseofilum reptotaenium CS-1145
CCCCCCCCCCCCCCCCCCCACCTCTCACTCTTTCTCGTGCTAGCATAGGATAAACCACAAGTTTTGCTTCCAAAATACTCGCCATACTCAACCCATGAATAAGGTTAGCACAACCTATCTACTCTGGCTCCTCGGCATGTTTGGAGCCAATGGTATTCATCGCCTGTATAATGGTAAAATCGCTACAGGTATTCTCTGGTGCTGTACATTCGGCCTGTTTGGGATTGGTCAATTTATTGACTTGATTTTTATTCCCGGTATGGTTGATGAATATAACCTCAAATATCGGCTCAAACATGGGTTATCTCCAACCGGTGTACCGTTGAGTCCTCAGACGATTCCCTGTGAAGTGGTAGAGGTGACTGAAAAACAAGCGCCAGAACCCACTAAGGTGAAATTAGTTAAAGCGGCTGCTGCACGAGGAGGAGAGATTTCTGTAACTCAAGCAGTGGTGGATACGGGTTTAGATTTTGATGAGGTGGAAAACCTGTTACTGGAGATGTTGAAAAAGGGTTATGTGACGGTGGATAATCATCCTCAAACGGGGGTCGTTTTGTATCGCTTTGAGGAACTTTAAGCCCCATCTTCCCCTAGCAATATCTAAGGTGTAATCCGTTAAAAATGAGGAGGGAAGAATTGTGTCTCTGGTAACCGGGAATCGGGAATTAGTACGCCACGAATTGTGGATATTGTTGAGGATTTGATGGCGCTCGAAGAGCTTTATCGACAGGATTTAGTAGCTCAGGAAATAGTAGAGACGATTTTTCAAACGGCTGAAGAGAACCATTTACTCGAGACGTTTGCGGAGATTGCTGATGAGGATTTGTGCGATCGCTGTAATGGTATTATGGCCATGCATCTTTGGGCAACAGCAAGTAAGGGCATGAGTCCAGAAGAGCTTGATAATTTAATTGCCGCGATTCAAAGTCACTAGCATTGATGAGTTATTTGCTAGATACCAATATTGTTTCATTAGTAATAAGGGGTAATCGGGATATATTCTAATGCATTAATGCCTCTGATGCAACTCAATACCCTGTGTATATTGGCGGAATTACTTATTTTGAAATTCGGCGCGGTTTGTTAGACAAAATGCCGCAGCACAAATACGAAAGTTTGAGAATTCAATCAAAATTGTGCCGATCATCATGTTAGATAATGTGGCGATTTTTGAACAGGCAGCCGTAATTTATGCCAATTTTCAAAGTCGTGGGTTAATGATCCAAACTGAGGATATTTTGATCGCAGCCACAGGCATCGTTAAGGGGTTAACAGTAGTATCGCGAGATGAAGATTTGAGACGGATTCAAGAGTTGAACTTGGAGAATTGGCTAAGTTGAGCTATCCTTTTACTATTTTCCCGTAGTAGCCAATCTAGACTAAGAGATGAGCAACCATCATGTCTGTTCTGTTAGTCTAGAGATTCACTCATCCGATCCATAAAATCAGTAATTTGCTGATAAAAAATTTGCCCCTTATTTTGACTCGCACCTGCCGTAACCAACACCTGCAAAAATTCCACCAGTGAGCGAATCGTCGCATCACAAATCAAGTCAAAAAGCTGACTCAAATCATCTTGATTGTGTTGTCCATACACCAGAGCATTAATATAATCATTGCGGATTTGATTATGAATGACAACAATGGGGTATCCTGCACGAAGTAATAGTAAATTCATCAATAATCTAGCTGTTCGTCCATTGCCATCCCGAAAAGGATGGATAGAAACAAAGCGATAATGTGCCTGGGTTGCATATTCCACAGGATGAAGGTTTAAAGCTGAGTCTGAATTGAGCCAAATCACAAAATCTCTCATCAGTTGAGACAGTAAATAATGGGGAGGATAACGATAATTTGTTCCTGCTGCCATCACATCTAGAGTGCGATAACTCCCCGCTTCATTGGGGTTTATTTTTCGCAGAATTAGATTGTGGATTTGTTTGATTTCCCATTCATTAATTTCCGTATCCACCTGGGCTAACGTTTCAATATAGTCGATCGCTTCTTTATGCCCAATCACTTCCAAATGCTCATCAAGTGTCTTACCCCCAATCGTAATTCCCTTCGTTAAAACCAACTCAGTTTCACTTTGGGTTAGCGTATTCCCTTCAATGGCATTTGAGTTATAGGTAAACTGAACATCATAGAGTTTTTTCAGTTCCGTCACGATCGCCCAGTCAAAGGGTCTAAATTCATCTAACCAAGATTTGAGTTGGTTGATTTGCTCTAATTTAACCGGATAATTCATGATTACATAGTTCTCAATTAAAGCAGTTAATGAAAACTCAGGTTCTTGATTGAAAACGATGAGTTTTTGTATAAATTTATCGTGTAGTCTAGAAGAAGCAACCCGTAAATTTTCTTCGATTTTCATCCTGACTCATAACTCCTCTAACGCCGGTGGGCTTTGCTGACCATTTTCCGGGAGAGTCGAAACGGGATCTCTTCCTGTTCCGCCCAATCTTGGAGAAGGCGGTAAAAGAGTTTACGATCTTCGCTGCGGAGAACGGTGACTTGATCGGCGGTTTCGATCGCATAAGGATATCCGCGCCCAATAATAGCTTCTGCGCGTACCCAGTCGATCACTTGCTCCAGTAACCCCGCTTCAAAGATCCAGAAGGGCAATTCCAGGCGCACTGGGTATCCTGCATGGGTTTTCAGATAGGTAAATGTGACTTGATTCGCTTGCTCTTGATAGTCGCGGAGGATACCAGGACGACAACAGCGACAGAGAACCGTGCGATCGCCCCATTCCATCAGTGGATTAAGGAGTTGCGGATCGCTAACTCCAGAAATAGGAGGTAATCCTAACACCCGTTGCAGCATTTGCGTGGTATCTTCGGCAACACTGGTATCGATATAGGCTACCAGGGGAATTTGATGCTGTTGAGTGGCGGTCAATAATTGACGCAAGGCTTTGAGATAACACTGATAGGTGGCGCGATCGAAGGTTTGGGCAAAACTGGCGATCAGGGAACCATCATAAAATACTAGGCGCGAGGATTGATGGCTGTGGACGTGCATATAATCGATGATGCGGCGCACTTCCAATTCTAAACGGCGACGGTTCACCAGGCGATCCAAGGATTCCCCTTTCTCCAGAGCGGCAAATTGATTGGGGGTAATTAAATCTACCGCGACATCTTTTTCATAGTCCCCATCCCCACGATGAAAGTTTTCAAACCAGCCAATTTGAATCACCGCGATGGGTAGGGAAAAGTCCTTGCTCGGATAGATTTGGGAACCATCAACAGCAAATGTGGGAATTCCCGTGAGGCGATCGCGCACCCACTGTAAGCTTTGTTCTCGATTTTGCCAAACCAGATTCGATTTCACGATCCAACCGCGATCGCCCCTTTCCAACGGTTCAGCATAAATCGAATCCTGCTCATCGACTAACTCAATGCTTTTACATCGCTCAACTACTTCCCTAGAACGATGCAAAAGGGCTTGGCGATAGGGTCGTAGTTTCTCAAAAACTTGGGACTCTAAGCCTTTAAATTCCGAGCGTTTCACTTGCAACAAAGATAAAATTAAGGAGGGGTCAAGAGGCATAGAGATCAAGCGAATAAGCAATAGAGGAAAGATCTAGCAGCAACTCAAGGATTAGTGTCTTTAATTCTCCCGACCTTCTAAAAAGGCTTGAATATTGCGTTGATACTGATAAACAGATTGCTCGAGATCTTTGGCGATCGCCCCTACCGCAAAATAGGGTGAGCTAAACGATCGCTGCTGTTGCTCGCAGACATAGATATCTTCTACCATAAAATCACCCGAAGCCAATGGATCTTCTGGATCTTCTGTTCTATACTTATCCCCCTTAAAATTCTTGAAAAAATTCCAGGATTTCCATTCCTGCTGCATAAATTTCCAGTCTGAAACTGGCATCACTTTAGTCCGCACTTCGACAATAGACTTGTTGGGAGCTACTGGAATCACCTGAAACGTACTCCAGCTTGATTCCGCCTCGCCTAACCCCAAATTAGGAAAGAGCATGGGTACATAAGCGCCAATTTTATCTTTAGGAATATGGTCAATGAGGGGCAGCGGGGCATTATTTTCAATCCCATCTAGATAATCGGATGAGAGCGGCTCAAAAAAGTGAAAGTGATCGCCAACAAATCCCGTTTTTTGGTGTTGATGGGCATACATATATAGCGTTTCAGAATGGAGATGAGCCAGATGGTAACCGTCGATGTAATTTTCAACAATAATCTTCCAGTTGGCATTAATTTCATGGCGGGCACGACCTTCCACATATTCCACCAAATTTTCCGGTTGATGGGGGCCAAGATAAGGTTCCACCGGGCCAAACCAATCTAATAGGTCATCCGCATTCGGGTCGGGATGGACAAAAATCATCCCCCGCCAGGTGCCCACTGCTGCCCTATGCAAACACAGAGTTTTGAGGTCAAGATCGGGAAACTGCTCTTTACGCTCAGGCACAGCCTTGAGTTCACCGCTGAGGTTATACGTCCAATCATGATAAGGGCAGGTGAGGAATTTCTTGCGTTTGCCTGAAGCCCGCAGTAATTGAGTACCACGATGGCGACAGACGTTGTGAAAAGCGCGGAGCTGTTTGTCATCATCCAACAGGACTAAAATATTGTGTAATCCAGCTTGAACAGTAAGGTAATCACCAGACTCAGTTAGATCTTCAATAAAGCCTGCCATCTGCCAAGTACGGCTAAAGATAGTAGCCATTTCTCTATCGAACCACATTTGGGATGTGTATGCTTTGACTGGCAGGACGGGCATTGCGTTTGCGATCGTCATTATTTTTTTCCTCTCTTTGAAGTAGATTTAATTGACTGAAGCCCAAATTTCGGCAACGTTTTCTTGCTGATAATCGTATACCTCTAAGTCTGTGCTATAGGCTCGCTTGAGGTTTGATCTTTCAATCGCTTCCCAGGTTTTGGGGATCGCCTCATCCAGATTACCCGTTATATTAAACTGGGCATAAGTTGTGGCCGGAATGATGATTTGACTCAGACCCACAGGAACCGCCTCAAAATTAGCGACCCGATGACCGATGATGATGGTGAAGCGATCGCGATTTTCTGAATAGTTGAGGTAAGCCACGTAGGTTTTATTATCCACCGTATTTTCGAGACTAAAGAGGGTCTCAGACTCAGCATATTGAAGCCAA
>NZ_JAQMUE010000034.1 GCF_028330985.1 Roseofilum reptotaenium CS-1145
CATATTTTCTCTGACGAGCAAATCAGTCGGGCTAAAGAGTTGTTGATATCTGGGGAGATGTGCCGCTCACAAATTATCAGGCAAGTGTTGAAAACCGATTCAGGAAAAATTTACCAGGTGGGGAGAAAGAAGTTGCTGGAGATAGAGGCTGGACTTGAAGCACAAGGGTATAAATGCCCCAAAATGTCTCAGGCGAAGAGAAAGCAGTTACAGGAACTTCACAGTTCGCGGTCTAATCCCTGGAGGCAAGAGGCCAGAGCTGGCTACTTGGCATGGAAGGAGAGGCAGGAGAGCCAATCCTAGGGAGGTTATCATTTCCTCCCAGGGGTTCATTGAGTCTGGCGTTTTCCTTCTTCAGGAAGAGGATGGTTTCCTCTAGGGAGTCAATCTTGGAGTAGGCTTCCTTGAGTTTTAATTCAAGTTCCCTAACTCTCTGATTACCGCTAATGTCAGAGGTCATTAGTTCTACTTCAGAGCTAACAGAAAGGTGTCCATAATAAGAGTCATTCATGTGGTCAGAATGTCCTAAAGACCATGACCGTTGTTTGGTCGTCAAACCAGCAATTGTGCCATGGTAATTTGCCAGATGGCGCAGGGCATGAGTTTGGGTGAAACCTTGACCGCCTACTTGAGTTATATACCGTAATAGAACAGTGTTCATTCTCCTAGAGACAATATCCTTAATGGTACTTGGTGGAGAGTCTGCTTTAGGAGTGCATTCGGGCATTGGTATTTCTGGACTTTTAATATCCAACAATTCAATGAGATTATCCTAATCTCATTGAATTGTTGGGGCAGATATTCGCCCTCCAGTTTTAATGGTTATCCAGTGGTGTCTTCCACTGTCATCAGTGACCCAAAACCCATCACCCAAAACTATAAGGTTTTCTAGGTTCTCTGGGTCATAGAGTGCCAGGAAAACCTTATCTCCTCTCTTGACAGGTTTGTCAAGATTGAGAATAGATTTAAATTCAGATGCCCTAAAACCGTAAATCAAGTTAAAGCAGAATGCCTTAAACCATGACCTACGTTTATCCAAAGCTTTCTGTTGTTTACCTGTTAACTCATAACCATTGAGTCCTAAAACCCTATCCCTGAAATCTAAAAAAGATTTAATGTCAATGGTTTGTTCCTTGTTTTTGGTGACTACTCGAATAGTTCCAAAGTGACTTGTTACCTTATCTAACTCAGCAGAAAGTTTGCAATCTCTCAGAAGCTTACAGCAAGCTGTGTAAGCATTTTTGAATCCTTTGGTTTTCTTCTGATGAAGTTCATTCCAATTGCGAGTAATCTCAGAGATGATGTTTTCCCCAGTAAGCCTAAGCTTGGGGTTTAGCTTCTTAAAATAGACCTGATAGGTCTTGCTGTAAATACTCAGAGTATTAGTCTGAAGTTTCTCATCACTCCTGTCCCTACCGCACTTGTCATAGCCTGAAAGATAGTTTTTCTTCACAATCTCAATGGCATCGCCAATAGTTAGGCAATCATCAACAAGGGTTTTAGTCCCTTTGATTTCTGACTCGTACCATTCCCAGAATTCGGACTCTGACTCAAGGGTTTTGAGTTTGTCCGAAACGGCGATCGCCTTAGCCAGAGCATTGACGCAACCATCGCGAGTAAAGTCTTCATTGCAACCATTATTAGCCGTTGTTGCCTTGGTAGCTGTCTTGAATCGGAGATACAACCGGTTACCGCTACTGACAATACGAACGCCCTTGGGGGTACTCTTCTGGCAAGCTTTAAGGTAAGACCTTACCAGTTCGTGGTCTACCTGCTTGGAGATGTCAATCTGATTAGAGTGAAAATACTCATTCACCAAGCTCCAGGTCTGTTTTACATAGGTGTCCATGTTCAACACCCTTTCAACACATTTTCAAGGTTCAGTGCGTGAAATATATGTAGAGGAAGGCTTTTAGCTATTCAAATGGCGTTAGCCCTAAGAAGTAGGTCAGGTTCAAGTCCTTTCATCCGCATTGCCTGAAAAACTGGCGGTAAAAGGTCTTTCACCTCCTCATCGCCAAGACAAGAGAACCTACAACCTAAAAACAACCTTTTTCAAGGTTACCCTATCAGGAGTGAATAGGTAAAGCTGGGTCATATTACAGGTGATTGAGGTTGTAGCACAAAAGAACTCCCCAGATTGGACTCGAACCAACATTCTATCGGTTAACAGCCGATCACTCTACCATTGAGCTACTAATGAAAACGCGATCGCTCTCCAGCCCCTTAGCTCGGTGAACCGTGCAAAGAGTGATGGGAGAAATATCATCAGAAAATAGCGCGTCGATCGCCTTTCCCAGATTTTCGATCGATTGTGACTCGGGATGAGATTCGTAGATGGAGTGAATGGCATCCACCCTATCCTTGGGTTGTTCCATTAACAGTCAGCCCCTGCGAAGCCCATGATAGCCTGCCTTGGGTCGCCAACAGATAGCATCCAACCGCGATCGCTACGGTTAGAGAATTAGTTTTGCTCTCTCACGACTACCGATATGCTGCGAGTTCCAGATCTAACTGTAGAAGACTCGTTGGCAACAGCAGAATAAGGCCATAAGCTAGAAACTTGCCTGAATGGGTAGTGGATTGAAAGGAGCAATGGGAGTATCTCAATTGAACAAAAATTACGTTAAACTCAGAAAGCATCAATGGGTTCACCTACCGTTGAATTGAGGAGTGTAGATTATGAAGCATTATTTACAAAAGATCCTAGGCGTAGGAGCGATCGCTCTCGGAACTGCCCTCGGAACGCTCAGTTTTAACCCCCAGCCCGCCCAAGCACAAGCCGCCTATGGCAGTTATATCGGTGTTGGGCCTGCTGTTGGTTTGGTTGAAGGGGGGAATGCTAACCGGCAAATTGCAGGAGTCATTGCCGTGCGCTACAAATTCCTAGAAATTCCCCTCTCCATGCGAGTACAAGGGTTTATTTTGGGTGGATCGGCAGCAGTCGTTCCCACCGTATCCTACGATTTTCCTCTCAACTGGCAAACCGATGCCTATATTGGTGCAGGCTATTCCTTTGCCAATGGGAATAATGTTTCACCCTTGGGCAATCAAAACGGCTTTGCCCTACAACCAGGGATTGATTACATGATTCCATCGAGTAATGCGGTGATTTTTGGTAATGCGGTCATTGCCTTCGATGCCTATCGAAACACAGGAGAAACTGCCGTTTCTCTGCAAGGGGGAATTGGGTTGAGATTTTAGTGGGGCCAAGTGTAGTGATACAATTCAATTGCATTACTATTACTTAAGTACAGGGGCTGGACGTGGTTCAAGCACCATTATCAAATTCATCTCAGGGGTTAGGGCGATCCCATAACCCCGCTACTCTCCCTAATGAATCCTCATTAGCGGTATGGCTCGATCGCCTCAGCGATCGGATTATTAACGGAAAACGGCTTACTCAAGAAGAAGCTCTGGAACTGACGCAAATTCAAGGTCAGGACAACATCCTCTTACTATGTGCCGCAGCCGATCGCGTGCGTCAAGAATGCTGTGGTAATGTGGTAGATCTGTGCAGTATCGGCAACGTTAAATCGGGTAGTTGTTCGGAAAACTGTGGCTTTTGTGCCCAGTCTGCTCACCATCCAGGCAAAGATTCCCCCATTTACGGACTCAAATCCACAGAAGAAATTTTAGCCCAAGCCAAAGCAGCCGCAGCCGCAGGCGCTAAACGGTTCTGTCTGGTGAGTCAGGGACGGGGGCCAAAATATAGCTCTCCCAAATCTCAAGAATTTGAACAGGTTTTAGAAACCGTTCGTCAAATTATTGACCAAACCGACATTAAGCCCTGTTGTGCCCTCGGTGAAGTCACCCCAGAACAAGCTCAGGCCCTTAAAGAGGCTGGAGTCACTCGCTATAACCATAACCTAGAAGCCTCTGAGGACTTTTTCCCCTCCATCGTCAGTACCCACCAATGGCGCGATCGCGTGGAAACGATCAAAAACCTCAAAGCCGTTGGCATTCAAGCCTGTGCTGGCGGTATTTTAGGCATGGGGGAAAGCTGGGAAGACCGGGTCAATTTAGCCCTCTCCCTCCGGGAATTAGACGTAGAATCTGTGCCCTTAAATCTACTGAATCCCCGCCAAGGAACGCCCTTAGGGGAACGTTCCCGACTCGATCCCTACGAAGCTCTGAAGGCGATCGCTATTTTCCGCCTTATCCTACCCGAACAAATCATCCGCTATGCCGGTGGACGGGAAACCGTCATGGGAGAACTGCAAGCCCTAGGACTGCAAGCTGGCATTAACGCCCTGCTCATTGGTCACTATCTCACCACCCTAGGACAACCTCCAGAAGCTGACCATCAAATGCTCGCTTCTTTAGGACTTGAAGGGGGAGAAGCCCCCATTCCTGGAGGGCATTGAAATCCAGCAATGTGATTCATTTAAATGAACTGTTGTGGGCATTTATTGGCCTGCTTCTTACCATTGGGGGAACCTTTTTAGAAGCCTTTATTGCCTCCCCCATGTGGTCTTTTCAAGACCATCTTTTATCCCTCCATTCCCTCGGTGTAACCTATCAGATTGGAGGCGTTTTATTAGTGGGGTGCATGGGAGGTAAAAAAGCCGGAGTTTTATCTCAAATCGGCTATTTAATCATGGGCTTAACCTGGTTTCCTGTATTTTCCCAAGGAGGAGGATTAGGTTATCTTAAAGAACCCTCCTTTGGCTATTTGCTCGGATTCATTCCTGGAGCATGGATTTGTGGTGTTTTGGCGTTTCGCTTCCCTCCACGCCTGGAATTCTTAGCCCTGAGTTGCCTGGGAGGATTAGTCAGTATTCATCTGACGGGTATCTTATATTTAAGTTTGACTGAGCTATTTTCCTGGACTCCAGAAAGCAGCCAACAGCTCTTAAATACAATTATACAATATTCTCTATTTCCCCTTCCCGGACAACTGGTTGTTGCTTGTGCAGCGACAGTCATTGCTTACCTCTTGCGCCATTTGATGTTTTATTAAATGAATAATACAGCTAACTTGCTCGATGAAATTCAAGAAAAATCCCTTATTTTGGATATTGGCGTTAATTAGTTTAATATTGGATCACCTAGCTAAGTTTTGGACGATCCAGAATTTTGAATTACATGAGAGTTGGCCGCTCATACCCGGTGTTTTTCATTTTACATACGTCCGCAATTATGGCGCTGCCTTTAGCTTATTTAGCGAAAATGGAGAATGGTTGCGTTGGCTATCCTTAGGGGTAAGTTTAGCTCTCATGGCTTTGGCCTGGTATGGGCCAAAAATGACACGCTGGGAACAGGCGGGTTATGGCTTTATTTTAGGAGGAGCTTTAGGCAATGGCATTGACCGGTTTGTGGCTGGGTATGTGGTGGATTTTCTCGATTTTCGATTGATTCGCTTTCCGGTCTTTAATTTAGCGGATGTCGCCATTAATATCGGTATTATTTGTTTGTTAATCGCTACAATTTATCCGGAAATGAGAACCAAGAAAAAGGCTTAATACCCAGAGCCAATCTTCCGGTATGGTGATTGGGTAAGTTCTATAGCAATTGATGCAGCTTTTGATAAAGGAAAACGTTTGATGCAAATTACCAATACCATCCACTTCCGAAACCTCAAAGGGGATATTTTTGGGGGGCTAACTGCCGCCGTCGTTGCCTTACCGATGGCCCTTGCTTTTGGAATTGCCTCCGGTGCTGGCGCTTCTGCGGGGTTATGGGGGGCGATCTTAATCGGATTTTTCGCGGCTTTATTTGGCGGTACTCCCAGCCTGATCTCCGAGCCTACCGGCCCGATGACGGTTATTGTGACAGCAGTAATTGCCGAATTAATGGCCAACAATCCAGATAGCCCAGAAACGGGTCTGGCCATGGCTTTTACCGTGGTGATGATGGCAGGAGTTTTTCAAATTCTCTTCGGTATCCTGCGACTGGGGAAGTATATTACAATGCTTCCCTATAACGTCATTTCGGGGTTTATGACCGGAATTGGTGTGATTCTGATTTTTCTGCAAATTGCCCCGTTTATCGGTCAACAAACCCCACCAGGAGGGGTTCTTGGGGTAATTAAAGCATTCCCTGATTTAATTTCTAATATCAGTCCCTGGGAAACCTTTTTAGGATGGATTACTTTAGGAATTTTGTTCTTTTATCCCACACAACTGAAAAAACTCATGCCGCCTCAACTGGTGGCTTTGGTGATTGGAACGGGCATCTCTTTGATGTTTTTTAGAGATATTGATATCCGCACGATCGCCACTATTGGAGAAATCACTCCCGGTTTGCCGGAACTGCACATGCCGACATTTACCCCAGGCACTTTGCGGTTAATGTTTGTGAATGCGATGGTTTTAGGTATGGTTGGCTCCATTGATTGCCTCTTGACCTGTTTAGTCTCGGATAGTTTGACTCGGACTGAACATAAATCCAATAAGGAATTAATCGGTCAAGGGGTTGCCAATTTAATTACCGGTTTATGTGGGGGCATTGCGGGTTCTGGGGCAACAACGGCCACTGTGGTCAGTATTCAAGCTGGGGGACGGACTGCTTTAGCGGGAATTAGTCGCGCCTTAGCCTTATTAATTGTGGTGTTATGGGCAGCCCCGTTAACTTCAGGAATTCCTTTAGCTGTTTTAGCCGGAATCGTCTTAAAAGTGGGGATTGATATTATTGATTGGGGCTTCCTAAAACGGGTTCATACAATTTCTTGGAAGGCTGCTGGAATTGTTTATAGTGTGGTTCTTCTGACGGTGTTCGTGGATTTAATGGTGGCGGTAGCGGTGGGCGTTTTCATCGCCAATATTTTAACCATTGAACGTCTGGATGAACTGCAATCTCAGTCTGTCAAAGCGATTACTGATGCCGACGATCAAATCGTAATGAGTCAGGAAGAAAAGGGAATTTTAGATGCGGCTAATGGTCGGGTTTTGCTGTTCCATTTGAGCGGGCCGATGATTTTTGGGGTAGCGAAAGCGATTTCCAGAGAACATGGTGCGATTGGGAGTTATGATGTGTTGATTGTCGATTTGAGTGAAGTGCCGATTCTTGGTGTTACTTCTTCTTTGGCGATCGAAAATGCGATCCAAGAGGCGATCGATGATGGACGAGATGTGATTGTAGTTGGAGCAACCGGAAAGGTGAAACGTCGTTTAGAAAAGCTCGGTATTGCTGGCTTAATTCCCGGCGATCGCTGGATGGGCGATCGCCTAACCGCCCTGAAGGAAGGTTTACACATAGTCCGGCAAAAACAAGCCTCGAATACCATTTCTCTTTAATACTCCCTATCGATTCTGGGGAAAGCAAGGGGCCCCCAGCCCCTTATTTGGGCTTGAGGGTCTTGATTAAAAAGTAGAACCCAATGGTTAGAGCGAGGATGATGGAAGAAATACCGAATAGAACGAGGGGATGGAACTTACTGATATCGAGGATAATCACTTTGCGGGCGATCGCCACCATGGCCACCAGGAAAATGATTTCCACATGGATGACTTCTTCTTCCAGATAGACTTTAGTGGCTTCAATCAGTTCTAAGCCAATGATAATCAATAAAAAATAATCAAATATTTTTAGAATTTCTTGGATATTGAGCAATAAGAAATGAGGCTTGTTTTGCATTTGCTCAAATAATATAAAACCTAATTCGATCGTACCTAAAAAAACAACAAAAACCAGCATTAACAACAAAAAGAAGGCAATAAGACGTTCAAACGTCTCTAAAAACTTCTTCATGATTTTAATCAATCGATTCATACTCTCCTCTTAAAGATAGTCAGGTTTAAAGTTGTTAACGGGTAGACTCAGAGTTATTGCAGGAGATGATGGCCCTAGGTATAAAGAATCGAGAACTTTTAGCTAGAGAGAAACATCAGTTAAATTAGAGAGAGTCGTATCTCCTCCGAACTGATTTAACTAAGGCAACCTATGAGTTCTCAACCTCCTGGCCCTCCGAATAACCTTCTGGGTACACTGACCCAAGTCGCGCAAACGATCCAAGCAAAAGTTCAACTTGCACAACTGGCCCTGAAACCAAAGGCCCGGGTGGCTAAACTGATGGTGGAGGAGACGGAAGGAGAAGCGCCCGAGGAATATCCCCTATTGGGCGATCGCATTCTAATTGGACGCTCTTCAAAATCCTGCGATATTGTGATTCGGAACCCGGTCGTGAGCCAGATCCATTGTTCCTTGATTCGGGACTCAAAACAAGGGTTTACGATTAAAGACGAGGGGGCAACGAATGGTATCTATCGGGGGCGGCGAAAAGTGCCGGAAATGCGCCTTTATCATGGCGCTCTCCTGACGCTGGGCCCCCCAGAATTACAAGCTTCGGTTACCCTGCGCTATACCAATCCCCCCCCTTGGCCGATTCAGGTGCTGCGCTATAGTGCCTATGGGTTGGGAGGTTTAACCGCTTTGCTGACGCTCGCCATTTTAATGGAATGGCAAAAAGTTAATATTTCTCCTTTGCCTCGCAATATTCAAGGACCGGTGATTGTGTATGCACGGGATAATGAAACCCCACTCGTGCCTCCCACCAATCAAGCTCACTTAGAACTCCCTCGCCTTTCTGAGTTTTCCCCCCATCTGGCTAAAGCTCTGATTGCTTCGGAAGATAGCCGCTTTTATTGGCATTTTGGGGTCGATCCTATTGGTACACTTCGGGCGATTCGAGCGAATTTGAGAGGGGGAGGAATTCAACAAGGGGGAAGCACCATTACCCAACAGTTGGCTCGCAGTTTGTTTCGGGAGTATGTGGGTACATCTGATACAGCCGGTCGTAAGCTGCGGGAGGCGATCGTCGCTCTGAAATTAGAGACCTTTTATAGTAAGGATACCTTGCTCCTCACCTATCTGAATCGGATTTTTATTGGGGGTGCAAACTATGGTTTTGAAGATGCGGCGCAGTATTATTTGGGTAAGTCAGCCAGGGATCTCACCCTTTCTGAAGCAGCAACTTTAGTGGGAATGTTACCGGCTCCCAATAGTTTTAATCCGATTCGAGATTATCAGGCAGCGATTCGTCAACGGGATGGGGTGTTGTATCGGATGGAAAAATTGGGGATGATTTCCGTAGAGGAAGCGAACCGAGCGAGGCGATCGCGCATTCAAGTTAACCCCAAGGCCCTAGAACAGTTTAATCGCTCTATTGCTCCCTATTTCCATGATTATGTGTTTATGGAATTGGAGGAATTATTAGGTACAGGTTTGGCGCGAGAGGGCAATTTTATTATTGAAACCGGTTTAGATCCGCAGATGCAAGAAATTGCCGAGCAAAATCTGGAACAGGCGATCGCCACCACCGGCGAAAATTTTAATTTTGACCAGGGCGCGCTGGTTACCCTCGATAGTCAAACCGGAGAAATTCTAGCCTTATCCGGCGGTAAAAATTATCGCGAGAGTCAATTTAATCGGGCTGTGCAAGCCTATCGTCAACCTGGATCGACCTTTAAAGTATTTGCCTATGCTGCTGCTCTAGAAGAGGGCATTTCCCCTTGGAAAACCTATTCCTGCGCCCCTTTTACTTGGCAAGGTCAATCCTATAGGGGCTGCGAGCGCAGTGGCGGGGAGATCGATATGGCCGTGTCCATGGCCCAATCGGAAAATTCGGTGGCTCTGCGTATCGCTCAGGATGCGGGATTAAATGATGTGGTGCGTATGGCTCGGATGTTGGGTATCAATGCTGACTTAAAGGCGGTTCCTGGTTTAATCCTGGGACAAAGTGAAGTTACCCCCCTAGAAATGACCGGTGCATTTGCTGTTTTTGGCAATTCTGGAGTATACCATCGCCCCCATGCTATTCGCCGCATTCTGGACAGTAGTGACTGTGCTGTACCTAATCAAATGGATACCTGTCGGGTGATTTATGATTATGCCCAAGATCCGAAAGAGAATTACTCCGTACTTTCCCCGGAAGTCGCGAAAACCATGACTGCGTTGTTACAAGGAGTGGTGAGTCAGGGCACTGGAGGTAATGCGTATTTGGGATGGGGAGAAGCAGGAAAAACGGGAACAACCAATAATGGGGTGGATCTGTGGTTTGTTGGCTATATTCCTAGTCGCAGTTGGGTGACGGGGATTTGGTTAGGAAATGATGATAATACACCGACCTATGGCAGTAGCGCTCAAGCAGCTCAGGTTTGGGGGGATTATATGGGGGATTTGATGGATTGACAGACTCGCCTGGCTTGTTGATTGCGATCGATTATCGGCGATCATGAGAATTATTGAGTTAAGTCAATAAAAATTAACAATAAAGCCTGAATTCTTCATACAGGACAGGGTATGATATCTGCAACTAAAATCCAGCATTTATAGTTCCAACAATGCTCTGTATTGAGTAGCGAGTTGTTTTCTCGGTTCTGGCTCCCCACTAGAATTGTGAGAATTTTGTAAAATAAATTTACATCAGCACATTAATAACCCATCCATGACCACCCAATTTAGTGCCACTCAATCGGTTAACCTCAATGTTCCGCCCCAACCGATTCCCATTCAGCATTATCTACGGCAACCCAAACGTCTCGTTAATGCCTTAACTGCTGAAAGTCAAATTGAACACTTAAGTGACGAAATTTTTCGGCTGAAAATGCGTCCTTTGACGTTTATGATGTTTACCTTCCAACCGACGGTAGACCTCAAGGTTTGGGCAGATGCTCACGGAAATGTACAATTGCAATCGGTCAATTGTCACATTCGAGGTATTGAATATATTAATCAACGGTTTCATCTAGACTTAAAAGGTAAACTTTGCCCTCAACAATGTGGCGATCGCACAACTCTTCATGGAAAAGCCAATTTAGTCGTGCAAGTAGAACTGCCACCCCCCTTGAATCTCACCCCACCTTATATCATGGAAAATACGGGGAATGGATTACTCGGAAGTGTCCTTTTAACCATTAAACAGCGTTTGATGCATCAACTGCTGTGGGATTATCGCCACTGGGTACAGAATAGCCAATCCTTGGATAATCCTCAGCCATCCAATGCTGCCAACTTAGAAGCCTTGGTTAACCCCAATCAGGCTTAGTCCTCCTGATGAGAATAGGGGGATCGCTGATTACCTATTATTAACGGGAAACGTCGATCGCTTTAGGGCTAAGATAATGGTACGAACACTTAGGGGCATCTTCAAAGATGAAACTTTATCCAGAAGCTCAGACCCATCTCTCCAGTTTTAGCCAGGCTTGGCGCGCTCTCTCTCTTCATTATCTTACCCCTTGTGTCCTCTTGGCCCTCGGAACCGCCAGCAATATCATTTATGCCCATGTTCCTCTCGTCGCTTTTGCTGCTATGAGTGGGGTGATATTACAGAAGCGAAAGGCGATCGCCATTTCAGCGATGATTTGGTCGATCAATCAACTCATTGGCTTTGCTATCCGAGGGTATCCCCTCTCTGGAAGTGCCTTCACCTGGGGGGCGCTTATGGGAATAGGAACCCTCAGCGTTGCCTTCTTTGCCAGTCAAAAACCGACCTTTAGCCAGCATACTTGGGTTGGTCATCTCCTCTGGAATTTGATTGCCCTTATTGGTGGTTTTGTTCTGTATCAAGGTCTGATTTTATTGGCCTATCCTCTGCTCAGTGACGGTCATTTTATGGACTCGGCGATCGTTTGGCGATTATTTGTCAAACAAATGACTTGGGGAGGAGCGATCGCTCTTGGGTACAACCTCTTACTCTGGCGTACCCAAAATGTTACCTTATCCAAAACTCATCCGCAATAAACGGCTCAGAAAAATGACACACTTTTCCCCTTGGGTAACTCCCCTGAACCATCGAACCGTTGAACCCCTCTATGGAGGACACCAGATCGAATATGAAGACTTGCCTTGCACCATCGATGTTACTGGGCCTCTACTCTACACCCTATTTCAAGAGCGCTGGCAAGACGTGCAAATTGGTCATGTTGTCGAAGGAAGTGTCTTAGAACTCGAATTTACCGAAGCACCCAAAATCTGTATTCTCTATGATGGCTATCTTACCGTCGTCACCCAAGCCTGGCACTTGCATCTGTGTCTCGAAGAACACCTAGGCGGCCCCCTGTGCAAAACGCCCCCAGAACTGCGCCAACAACGACTCATTCAGCGAGCCTCACTGTACCGTCGCCTGAATGAAAAGGGACAACCCCGCAGTTGGGGGATTCAGTTTTGGAATGGGGCGGGAGAAAAAATGATGAATTTATTTTTACCCAATCCATTTTTAGGGGAAGATGAAGACCTTTTACCCCTGGGTAAACCTCAGTTAGAAAAGCTAAGTTTGTACGAAGAATTACGCCAGATTTATGTGTTAGGAAATCAACCCATTCCCTACAACCACAACCCCCTGAAACGTCCTTACCTTTCTGTCTGTCGCTCCAGTCGCTGCTACCCCTCGCGCCAGTGGAAACCCATTTATGACGCTCTCCAGCAAGCCGTAGAAGAAACCGGTACTGAGGTCACGGTTATGAATGCTGGCTGCTTAGAGGTCTGTAAACTTGGCCCCGTCGTCTTTTACTCTGGAGATAGAACCTGGTACACCCGCGTTACCCCAGAGGTGGCCAAGCAAATTGTCCAAGACCATGTTATTGAGGGTAACCCAGTCTCTAAACATCTCTATCCGCCGAACTAATTGAAACTTACGCAGGAACCTGGTTTCTTGGTTATTTTGCGTAAGTTCTGTGATTAATTAATGAGACTCGGTATTAAGATTCGCCCACTAGAAAAAATCCTGCCCAGTAACCTGGTTCGGAATATTCTTCCATTGTGGTTAACATTGCTTGTCGGAGTGCTTGAGCTTTGTTTTCTCCAGCTTGCAGATTTTTGTAGAAATCTACCATTAATTTGGAAGTTGCTTCATCAGGAACTTGCCATAAAGAAATAACTACACTGGGAACTCCTGCTCCAACAAACGGACGGGCAATACCGACAACTCCATCGGTAGTAATCTCTCCTAACCCAGTTTCGCAAGCACTTAAGACCACTAAAT
Source organism: Roseofilum reptotaenium CS-1145 (assembly GCF_028330985.1). NCBI lineage: Bacteria > Bacillati > Cyanobacteriota > Cyanophyceae > Desertifilales > Desertifilaceae > Roseofilum > Roseofilum reptotaenium. The sequence continues at coordinate 12,923 of NZ_JAQMUE010000034.1, forward strand.
CTGCTGTCAAGTCAAAGTTATAAATTTCGTGTTCTCCTAAAAACCCTAGATCTTGCCCTGAAGGAGCAAAAGCTAAACTAAATGGATTGCCATGAGTAGCTAGATGGATGATGTTGGCATTAGGCATTAGTCTAGTAATTCTGGATTTTGTTGCTCTTGTGCCTGTAATGGCAGTTGTATCTAATAATTGAGCGATCGCTTCTGCCTCTTTTTCAGCATCGGGTAAAGCTTTGAGTTGTTCACCATTGTTGCCTATCGGCATAACTGGATTACCAACTACTAAGTTTTGATTGGATAAGTTTGGAGCTTTTTTAGCTTTTTGTTGTTGAGTAATTTGCAGAAGTTTAATAGAGGGAGATATTCGCAGGGTATGTTTTTGAATTAGGTATTTATTATCCTTTCCTGTGAGGGCGGCAAATGGAACTCGAAATAGCTCGCCGTCGGGAATAATAATCACTTCTTCTTCTGGGTTTTTAGGTAATAGTTGGGCTATCGGTTCTATCAAAATTTTGTGCGCTTCTTTTAAACAATCATCAATGATAATCATTTGTTGTTTTTCTTCTTTGCTTTGACAGTTACTGCCTATTTCAGATTCTGGTAAATCTTTTGTTGCACTTCCTCTGACACTGGCAAAAGTGTTTATCGAAAGATTAGCTAAAGAAATTTCTGAGTTTTGATTGCTGGAAGTCGTAGTAGTTTGGTTAATTATGATAGTACCAGTAGTGACAATAGCGGTGCCAAGACTGCTAATTAAAATGAGTTTTCGTTGATGAGGAAATTTGAAGAATAGATAAGTTCCAGAAAGAGGAATTAGTAGGATAATAAAGATCGCAAGATGAGAAAATGAGTTGGATCTTTTGTCGGAATTTATCGAATGATTGTTAGATAAAATACGATTATATTTAGAGTCGATTAAACTGAAATCTTCCCGAACAAAATGGACTTCTCCTGTAGGTTTAACTATCCAGATATAAAGTTTGGGTTCATAGGTTGGGTTTATGCCAAAAGCATTAATACTTACAGGTGTTAAATATTTAACTAATGTTGCATTTTGCTCCTTGGCAATAGCTTTAATTTCATCAATACTTATAGACGATTCTTTATTTTTATCGATTAGATAAGAGAGAATACGAGTACGACCATATTCAGCAAATTCTAAAGCTTCTGTATATTTTTTCTGTTGAATTCGTAACTCTGTTAACCCATAACTAAATAGTCCAGCTTCTCCGAATAGATGGTTATCCCATGAACCACCACTGCCGGCAAATCTCTCTAGGAGATTTACGATTGTTTTATTCCATGATTTTCTATCATTTTTCATAGCCTCTAAAAACTTTTTCTCGGCTGCATCTATTTTGCCTTGTTGCAGTAATGAGAATCCCAAACTTGACTGAATGTAAGAAATTCTAGAGGAAAATGGATCGTCAACACAAGTTTGACAACTGAATTGATCTTGGTATTTTTCTATTGAATCTATTGCCTTTTGATACTGTCTAGTTGCTTCAGCATAGTTGCCTAATTGAAAATAAATTGCTCCTAGCTGTCTATACGACACATATGAATGTCCGCGATTATCAGACTCAACATGTAGAGACTTTTTCAGAGAATTAATTGCTTTTTTGTATTTTTTTGCACCAACGTAAGCTTCATGTATTGGGTGAAAAATATGTGGAACACCTCCCTTTCTTAAGTCTCTTTTACACGCTTTAATTGCCTTTTCCCAAGCTTCAGCAATGTTATAGCCCGTGCATATGTTTGAGTCAATTGCAAAAATATTTTTTTTCAGGGCTTCAATTTGTTCTAAGTCTTCTATAATAGCTTGTTTGTCTGCTTCAGAGATAGGTGCATTAAATTGCCTTTTGTTTATAATATACATTAAAACCCTACCAATTTCTCTATCTGATATTTTTTCTGTTATTTCTATTCGATTAGGAGAATTAACCCACGAATCTTGTGCTAAAGCTGAGGGAATAAAAGGCTTCTTTTGACTAAAACTTTCTAGAGGATTACCAAGAATAGAAACTAAGGTAATTATTACCGTTGTTGTGAACTGATAAAGCTTCATAATTAACACCTCTTTAGGTTGAAAAATAATTGAATAGAGTACAATTGCACACAATTAAGTAATTAACATTTATGAAATTTAGCTATCAGAAAACACTTACTTCTCAAAAAAGACATACAACTTTCCTTTCTCTCTCTAAATTTTGCTTGATTTTGGAGATAAAAACCCTAGAATAAAATCTTATAACCTATTCATAATTGTTATCTAATTATGAAAAAACATCATTAAAAAGCAGGGTTATCTCGATGATTTTCCTGCGGCTTTAACCTATTCAAAACATCATAAAAATTGTAATAAACTCGTTTACCTTCAGCAAAAGTATCAGGAGGTTCTTCTCCTCTTAATAATTCAGGTTTTTCACTTGGGAATTGACGGCGGTTAATCAAATCTTGCACCACTAAATCTGGATCGTCACTAGACTCTAAAGTGAACAGTAAATCCTCATTCTTGCATGAAGCCCTCATTTGTTTAACCCCACATACTACCGGAATATTCCGATTAGGAACCCATGTTTCCCAAGTAGCAACAATATACTTCAATCCATCTCTATTATATATATTTTGAAACCGCTACGAAACCATTTTACATCGTTGTTCTGGCGGGTAATTTTCACCAAAAAAATCATTATCTAACTTCCAAAGAATAACAATTATTTCTTCATTTGATTGAGGATTTTCCACAATTGTTGCAGGAATACTTCTACCTTGATATTCACCAGTTCCACAAAAGAATCTAACCCCAGATACTGGAACTGAACTTACCTCAACTTTTTGAGTTGGAACGGGTTCAGATGTCACAGGTTGTTCCGACTCAGGTTTAATAAAAGGAGTAATAGCTGTAATCAAAGCAGCAATTGCACCTAGTACAGTAGCTAATGTAATCCAGTGGTTTTTCTGATTATTGCTCATAGTTATGACAGGATAGAACTTTATTGAAGTAGAACTGAAACATCTTCGGCGTGTTTGCGATCTCTGCAATTTCTTCAACGGTGATAGTCACCAGTGAAGACCCCCTAAACATTGTGCTATATTTTGCATCCGCTCTCGCAATCGCACGCTCTCCTTCGTGATGAAAAAGGCGTTCTCGACCATGTTGATAAGCGAAGGCTTTACCTCCGACCATTACAGCAAATACCCCGAAACCGGGACTTTTAATTGTAATTGATATCCCTAATTCGCTCGTAATTCTTGGGGCGGATTATTCGGTTTCCCCACCGCAATACAGCAATCCTCTGGGTTGGGAACCAACTCTAGCTCCCGGTTTTGCGACCACTTGCTTCTGCTTCTGAAACTTTGCAAACGCCCACGAAGGAAAGATTTTATTCCACAGCCAATCATAACAGATTTTCCAGGGAGGAACACGGGGCGCACCCCGTTTGTTGAGCTACAAAGTCTCAAAATCAACCTTATCAAGTTTCATTTGTTCGCGAAACGTATCGACGATTTGATCGAGAACTGCACCAAGAGTACTGGACTGTTTCAGCTAATTTGGCACATTTGGGTACGTTATCGACAGTGTAACGCACCCAAACCCGCACCCAAAACCACATCCAGAAGATTACTCTGTACCGGATGATGGACAAACTTCCCCCATTACTCATCCAATAAAATCAATTGTTTGCGGTGAGTATGACGCACGGAAAACTCCGGTGAATCTGAAGAATTTTCAGAACCACGACTAATGAATCCAAACAGATAAACCACATCCATGGGACGCAATAGAGTTCCGTCATTGCGGCAACTGCCCAGATAACGAACCTGTGCCAAACCTTCAGCAGAAACTGATTCTAACTCTAATTCAAATAACTGCTCGCGAAGGTTAACTCGTTTGGGTTTGCCAGATTTAGTTTTGCCTTCCTTAATGATTTCCTCACGGTCTAAAATAGCCTGAATCCAATCTTGCCATTCCTGGGAAATAACAGCCACAGAACACTCTAGGATAATCTGATATTCTGCCCGCTCTAATAACTTGGCGCTGCTTTTCCCTTTTAAGGGGACTTCTATCGCCTCGTAAAGGGGACATTCCGCAGGCAGTTGGGCGCGAAGACGCTGTAAAAAGTCTTCCGGTGCGACTGGCTGGGTTAATTCAAAATCGACTAATTCGCCACTGCTTGTGATGCCTAACGAGAGGGCACTGGCGACCATGATGCGGGGGCCGGGATGATATCCTCCACTATAGGCAACCGGTAAGCCAGCGCGACGTACTGCCCGGTCAAGCAGTCTTAACCAGTCTAAATGACTGATTTGTCCCATTTCTCCCTGTTTGCCCCATTTGACTCGTAAGCGTTGAACCGGCGGTACTTTCGTATTGTCGCGAACTTCTAGAGTGGGAATGGGAGGTGGGGTGACAACGATATTATGGCCGAAGTTGGTTCCACAGACTCCGCAGTGGGAACAACTTTCAAAGGAACAGTCGGGAACGGTGGTGGCTTCGAGGGCGCGTTTGAGGTCGTCTTTGAGCCAGGTTTTGCTAATTCCAGTGTCGATATGATCCCAAGGAAGGGGTTGCTCTAACAGAGACTCAGAAGCGTTCACCGAGCGGAGTCGAGGTGATGAGCGGAGTCGAGGTGAGGAAGAATTCTCCGAAAGGTGGTCAGGAAGCGCGTGCCAGGTTCCTTCGGTAATTTGGCGATATTTCCAAGTAAGTCCAGCTTGCTCGATCGCCTCTTCCCAAGCATTATAGGCCGTATCGAGACTCTCCCACCAGGCATCCATCCCCGCACCACGCTTCCAAGCTTCCAGGATAACCGGGCCGAGTTGGCGATCGCCCCTTGAAAGAAAATCTTCCATGGCCGATAATCGGATATCGGTAAAATGGGCCTTGACTCCCCGCATCTGCCGAAATTCTTCACGTAATAAGTCCTGCTTGCGTGCAAATTCTGCGGTAGACACGCTATGCCACTGAAAAGGAGTATGGGGTTTAGGCGTAAAGTTGGAGATAGTGAGAGTAACCCCCAAGCGTTTGCGACCGCGAGTATAACATTCTTGCTGGAGCCAATGGACCGTTTCAGCAATACCTAACACATCTGCGTCCGTTTCTCCAGGCAAGCCAATCATAAAGTAAAGTTTAACCCGATCCCATCCCTGATCGTAAGCACTCTTTACCCCACGCAAGAGTTCCTCATTCGTCAACCCTTTATTAATAATGTCGCGCATCCGTTGGGTTCCCGCTTCGGGAGCAAACGTGAGGGAACTTTTGCGCGTCCCTCCAACGAGGTTACCAATGTTTTCATCAAAGCGGTCTACCCGTTGACTGGGAAGGGAGAGGGCAATTTTTCGCTCTTGAAGACGGTTTCTGAGTTCGAGTCCGACCGCAGGAAGGGCAAGATAGTCGGAACAACTGAGGGAAAGGAGGGAGATTTCATTATAGCCCGTGGTTTGAATCCCTTGTTCGATCGCCTCAATCACCTCATCTGGGTCAACATCTCGTGCTGGACGAGTGAGCATTCCCGGTTGGCAAAAGCGGCAACCTCTGGTGCATCCGCGCCGAATTTCCATAGTTAAACGGTCGTGGATAGTTTCAATATAGGGCACAAGGGCGACGGAATAGGCGGGCATGGGGGGAGCTGTTCGTCGTAAAATGCGATCGGGTACATCATCCCGCAGGGGAACCACACTTCCGTCTGGCATGGGTTGATAAAATTGGGGCACATAGACTCCGGGAATTTGCGCCAGATCCAGGAGTAAATCTAAGCGGCTTAAGGTATTATTTAAGCTTTCTTCGACAATTAAGCCAATTTCTGTCAGCAATTCCTCCCCATCTCCCAGAGCCATAAAATCAAAGAATTGGGAATAAGGTTCCGGGTTGGATGTAGCGGTTTGTCCACCGGCAAAGATTAGGGGAAAATCACCCTGGTTTCGCTCTTCCCAGGTGAAGGGAATACGAGCAAGATCGAGCATTTCCAGGATATTGGTGGCTCCGAGTTCGTAGCTGAGACTAAAGCCAATGATATCGAATTCTTGCAGAGTACGACGAGATTCAAGGGCAAAGAGAGGCGTTTGGGTCTCCCGGAGTTTAGCACTGAGGTCAGGGCCGGGTAAATAGGTGCGATCGCACAGTTGGCGGGGTTGGGCATTAATAATATTGTATAGAATCTGATGCCCCAGATTGGATGAGCCTAATTCATACAATTCCGGATAACTCAACACCCAATGCACAGATGTCTCTGACCAAGACTTATAAGCTGCCCCTAATTCCTTACCGATGTAGCGAGCGGGTTTATGGATATCGGGGGTCAGTAATTCATCGATGGCAATAACCATAAGTTCACCTCTCGTATAATCTGTGTTCTCGATATGACGATTACGCCGTCAATGGGAGCGATCGTACAAACCTCTAGGATATCGTAGGAACGATTCGCCTGTCTTTTAGGTTTGAGAGCGATCGCGATAAAATCAAGAGAAACCCTGGTTCAGCTTATGCACCTCAAATCCTATCCTAGAGATCACTTACCCTCAGCTCAAGATTTACCCGACTCAGATGAAACCCCTGTGGATAACGAACTGCAAGATTTAATTCCCACTCTTCTCAAAGCAATGTTGGCCTCTATTTGGTCAGAGCGCATGGATTGGTTTTTTGGTGTAGATATGGGAGTTTACACCGATCCGAACCAACCGGCAATTGTCCCCGATGGTTTTTTGAGTATCGGTGTGCCCAGAATCAGGGATGAAGGTTTACGTTTATCCTATGTTCTTTGGGAAGAGCAACAAGTTCCGACTTTAGTGTTAGAAGTTGTCTCAAAAACCCGAAGAGGAGAATATAGCCAGAAAAAACAACAATATGCCCAACTGGGAGTTCCCTACTATGTCATCTATAATCCTCTGCGAACACAGCAACAGAGATTAGAGGTTTATCAACTTCAGGAGGGTCAATATCAATTATTATCTGGGGAACCGGTATGGTTACCGGAACTGAATTTAGGTATTGGTAGCGATCGCGGCACTTATCAAGGCATTACCAGAGAATGGCTCTATTGGTATGATGAGAAGGGCGATCGCTATCCAACTCCAGAGGAGAGAGCAGAGAGTGCTGAATTAGAGCTAGAGAGTGAACGCCAAGAAAAGGAACTCGAACGAGACAGAGCCGATCTCCAACAACAGCGAGCAGAGGGGGCTGAACTAGAGCTAGAGAGGCAACAAGAACGAGCCGATCGCGCCGAATCCGATTTACAACAGCTACGGGAGAAACTACAACAATTAAATATCGATCCCGATGCTCTATTGTAGTTTTTTCAGAGTACAAATAACGAAATCATCTTAAACCTATAAATTTACCCCTAATTCAGTTAACATTTCATCCGATGTTTCTTGAATCATAATTGCACCGGATGCTCTCAATAACCATGAAAAAGAACCATAAGGTATTGGATCGTCCACGACCTGAAGAGCAATAAATAGAGTATTGGAGTCTTGAATAATTGCGTCCCACCAAAACCAGTATCTTTCGTTAAAGGATAAATCAAAACAACCAATCCACTCCATTACTGACCATTTAATGTTTTCAATTTCTTCTTCCTGTTCTTCTAGAGAAAGAGTATTCCATTTCTCTATCTCTTGCTCTATTTCTTCATCTGTTCGTTCCAGGCCACAGCGTTCAACAAACCATTTTGGCAATAGGTTATACCACTCTTCTTCAGATGGCCAATCTTTTTCATATTGCTTAAGCACCACTGACAAAGCTTCTTGACAATTCTGGAGAACTCGATCGGCATTACCTTGACAGTGAATCTTAAATATAATTAGTCCAGCCCACTCTACTCTATCTTCTGGGTTGGAGGAGTATAATAAATGTCTTAATTCATCTACTGGTTTCATCTCAAACTTCATTAGCATTTTGCACAACCGTCCCTTTAGAATTATTCCATTCTCCGTGTCTCCGTCTCCTCCCCACTCAAATTTTAAAAGCATTCCCTTGAGAGTTACCCAGCTTCGGGACTTCTCTTATAGGTATCATTACTTTAACCAATCGATCTGGCTAAACCTTGATCCCTCATGATCCCCAGCATTTGGTGATCGAAGTCACTTAATTTGCACTAATTCGATCACATCTGAGCCTAGATATTGACAGTTAACTAGAGGTATATCAAAAAAGTGAGGTTCAATCATGACACCCACCAGTTTAATCCGTCGGCTGGTAGAACAGATTCTCTACCTAAAACGGCTCACCCCCGAACTAGAAAATGCCATTAATGCCGAATTAACGCGCTTAGGCCATATTTCCGATGTCGATTATGAAGCCCTAGAATTGTTGATGAGCGAAATGGATGAAGGGCGTATTCAATTGGTTTCTAACCCCTAGTGTTCTGATTCTGGGTTCTGATGAAGATTCCATAGACGATCAATAAAGGATCGTAACTGCTGATGGTGTTCACTTCTCTTAGAATCAGCGGGGTGCATTGCTCCTAATTGAGTAATAATAGGAATCACTTCTGTGTCAAAGGCCAGATGGAATGCATGGACTGGCCATAAGAGATCTGGGCCCTGGCGTACATCATAATAGGGGGGCAGATCCGTTGACAGGGGGCTATCATTCTCAGTCGATGTCACCAAAATTAAAGGGCGCACCCAAGCCAAACCTCTCGCGATAACAATCTGAATCACTTCAGTATAGAGGCGATCGCCGTTCACTTCTAAATATACAATTTGACAAGGTTGGATGTTGTTCCAGTTCTCCATTATTACTGAAGAGTAGTGAATCACTAATCACCCGTTATAGCGTTAAAAGTCTAGTATACAGCGATTCTCTCTTCTGAAGGAGTACAGCCTGAAGGGTTAGACCCTAAGTAATACAAGCTATTCCCTATTCCCTAGTGCCAAGCGCTATACCTACCCTAGAACACTTTAACAAAACTTCACACTTCCTCCTAAGGAATGCTATAATTTCACTTTAGGTCTATCAAAGAGCGCTGTATCAAGCCAATCAGAGTTCTTAGCATTTAATCACTCAAATACAAATGCTTTCCTTTGATTCATTCACCAGAGGTCTAAAGCTATGTCTGTGGAAACCATTGAAAAACGGTCAACAACTCGCAAAATTGCCCCTCGTTATCGGGTTCTACTCCATAACGACGACTTCAACACCATGGAGTATGTCGTCGAAACACTCCTAAAAACAGTATCGAGTTTAACTCAGCCCCAGGCCGTGAGTATTATGATGGAAGCCCACAATAGTGGACTAGCCTTAGTGATTACCTGCGCTCAAGAACATGCTGAGTTCTACTGTGAAACTCTGAATAATCACGGACTCACTAGCACCATTGAGCCAGAAGAATAAGACCTCTAACCCCATAAGGGAAAGAAAAAAAGCACCAGCCATGCAAAGAATCCTCCGATTTTTGGTGGTGCTTTTGTGTGTTTGGTTACCCATTACCTTGCCTATTTATCTCTGGGTTCGAGATCCTAACTGGCAAAGTATTTTGGCGATGGGGATTTTGTATATCGAGTTCCTGTTGCTGGTTTATGTTTGGTCTCGATGGGTTGACCCCATTCCCCATCTGGGTAAATACTATGGAGTGAGTTTAAACCGAGCAAATCGCTTAGAGTTTTTCGCCGGTTTGTGGATTGCCGTTTCTCTACTCTTAGGATTGTTTACGATACAAGAATTGATGGGTTGGGTAACGTGGAGACCTTTACCCCCATCAATGGCTCAAGTCATCTTAGAAGCCATTCTCGTTGGTTTCGGAGTCGGTTGTGCAGAAGAGCTGTTTTTTCGCGGGTGGTTCCTGAGTGAACTGCAACAGGACTATTCTCCGAACCGCAGTGCTTGGATCAACACCCTAATTTTTGCGGTGCTGCACTTTATTAAACCCTTGGGGGAAATTCTGCGAACCTGGGTTCAGTTTCCTGGTTTGGTGCTGTTAGGTTTAACCCTAGTTTGGGCAAAATATGCAACCTATGGACGATTAGGATTATCCATTGGTTTGCACACGGGGTTAGTGGCTACATTTTATGTAATTAATGTGGGTCAGTTGATTGAATATACACAAACGGTTCCCTCTTGGATAACCGGTATTGATCAAAATCCCCTAGCGGGTATGATGGGAATATTATTTCTCAGTGGGATTGGCTTTTGGGTCAGACGGCGATCGCGAAGACTGCTGAAACGCTCAAATCCCTGATAAACCAGGCATCCTTACGGGGTAACCTCGAATCTTATGAACACCGTTGTCGTTGAGTCTCACCCTTGTATCCTAGTGATTGAGAGTGATACAAACTTAGCTGAAAAAATGAGTCTGGACTTACGAGAATCGGGTTACGATCCAGTTGTGGCAAGCGATCCGAAACTCTGTCTGACTCAAGTCGATCAGATTAAACCCAATTTAGTAATTATCGATCGCATGTTAGTGGGAGATTCTGGGTTAAGCGTTTGTGAAAAAATGAGGGGACAGGGAATTGTAGCCCCGATATTAATGTTAATGGCCAAAGATACAGTAGAAGACCGGGTGGCTTGTCTAGAGTCCGGAGCAGATGATTATTTCATTAAACCCTATCGTACAGAAGATTTTTTAGAACGACTGCGCCTGTATATCAAAAGCGATACGGAAAATAATGAACAGTTGCGCTTTAGTGACCTGATTTTGGATCTCGGTTCTCGCAGAGCTTTTCGGGATGGACGGGAGATCGAGTTAACGATGAAGGAATTTGAACTGCTCAAGTGCTTGATAGAACATCCCCGTGATGTCTTAACCCGCGAACAGATTTTGGAACAAGTTTGGGGATATGACTTTATGGGAGAATCGAATGTGATTGAGGTCTATATCCGTTACTTACGACTGAAAATTGAACATGAGGGTGAAAAGCGTCTCATTCAGACGGTGCGCGGAGTTGGATATGTTTTGCGGGAACCTTAGCCATGAGAAAGCAGAGAACAGTGACCAGATTTTCCTCTACAATTGAGTACATCTCGATCCTCCTAAATCACCCTTTCCAAGGAGCTAGCAAAGATCAAAACGCAGCTTACAAGAGGTCAAAGCGCTCTAGTATCGCTGTGGTAGGGTTAGCTCTGTTGTTGAGTCTGGGGATGATTGGATGTGCCGGATCGACGGCTCCCCCTCTTGCTGTCGATCCAATCTCTGAGGAGAATTTCAAGGGACAGCAGTTAGAAGTCTCCGCACAAGTGGCGATCGCCGGGGAAATCATTGAACTAGAAGTCGCTCGCACTCGCGAACAACAAGCTTTAGGATTAATGTATCGACCAGCATTACCGGACAATCGGGGAATGTTATTCCCATTTGCTGATTCTAGACTCCTGACATTTTGGATGAAAAATGTCCCGGTTCCCTTAGATATGATATTTTTGCTTGATGGAGAAGTGAAGGCGATCGCCGCTTCTGTTCCTCCTTGTAACACAGCTTCGTGTCCCGTTTATGGCCCAAATGAACCGGTCAATCAGGTGATTGAGTTGCGCTCTGGACGAGCAGCAGAGTTAGGTCTACAAGTGGGCGATCGTCTTGAGATTCAGTTTTTAGATTCTCTCTAAATATACAGAACACAACTGTCGATTCCTCCCTCCCTCCTCCCCCTTACCCAATCTGTTTCCAGATCCCTTACGGGTCAAGGGTTTTTGCTCGTTTAGTCTCCAATCTCGATGGCTCAGAGTTGATCCCCAAAGGCAAAACTCGTTAAAAATCTGTAAAAGGGTTTACAAAACCGTAAAGATTTGATAGAGTTAGGAACTTAAACCCTAATAAAGTTATAATCAATATCCAAAGATCTAGTGAAACGGGTCAAGCTGCGCTCAGAACCGTCCAGATCCCCCGGAACTTTAGATCCGGTTTACCAGACTCTTACCTTTGATCAGAATGTGATCGAGATCCTATTTCAAGATGGGAGAAGATCACATCAAGGATTAAATCTCTTGATTTATGCTTGTACGATGGGGACAGAATATAAACTGACTCCCCCACCACCCAATTAACAAATTCTGATTTCACAATACACTTTTAAGACAATGAGGTGAAAAATTTGATTATGTCCCCCGGAAGCTACGCCAAACTAATTCGATTTTTACAAGACGAGTTATCTATCTCTTCTTCTTCGATCTCCTTAGCAATGAGACAATGCGAGCACGATCCCGGCCCCTTACCTATGGTGTTATGGCAATATGGTTTAGTCACTTTAGAGCAACTCGATCAAATCTTTGATTGGCTCGAAACCGCCTAGAGATTGAATCAAGTTGAATCAGACTATGGAGGCTAGGATTTTATCATCGCTCTCAAACAGATTCTAATTAATTCCTGGATCGCGCTTTTTCGGCACATCCTGAAAAGGCTCACCATCCAAAAGGGGGTTGAAGATTCAGCCCCCTTTTGGCAATTGTTGCTACAATAATTGGGAAGTTGGTTCTGTGCATTCAGCTCAATTCCCTAATTGTGAAACTTGAAGTGTTCTATGGAGTTATCAAAACTAATTTTAAGAGGACTTAAAGCCGATCATTTCCGTCATCCCCTGGATCGAGAAGCGACACAAGCGCTCAAGCAACTGCCCGGACTGGATATGGTGATCCGTAATTTACTCGCTCCACTGGGGGAAAAATATTTCTATTTGGATAATATTGCCTCAAGTATTTTGGTGAGCGATCGCCAACTGCCCCATTTACACCAGCTACTCCTAGAAGCCAGCCGGATCTTAGACCTCGAACCGCCCCAACTCTACATCAAACAACATCCGGTTCCCAATGCCTATACCTTCGCCATGCGAGGACGGCAACCGTTCATGGTCGTTCATACCTCCCTCATTGAACTACTCACCCCTGAAGAAATTCAAGCCGTTATTGCCCATGAGTTAGGCCATCTCAAATGCGACCATGGGGTATACCTGACGTTAGCGAATTTGATGGTACTCGGAGCTAGTTTAGTCCCCGCCTGGGGAAGCCTCATGGCTCAACAACTGCAAACCCAGTTAATGGAATGGGTAAGATGTGCAGAATTTTCCTGCGATCGCTCCGCCCTCTTAGTGAGCCAAAATCCCAGAACCGTCATGTCCGTCTTAATGAAACTCGCGGGTGGATCGCCCTCTCTTGCTCCCCAACTGAACTTAGATGCCTTTATTGATCAAGCCCGTGCCTACGATCAAATTGATGATAGCGAACTGGGTCAACTGCTCAAACAAGCACAAAATGCTGAACTCACTCACCCAGTTCCCGTACTCCGCGCTAGGGAAGTGGATCGATGGGCAAGTACCCAAGATTATGAAAACCTGTTGCAAACTCTAAAAATAGGCTATAATTCTGAAAGTGTTCGCAAGGGCGGATGGCGAAATTGGTAGACGCACCACACTCAAAATGTGGCACCTTCGGGTATGAGAGTTCGAGTCTCTCTCCGCCCATACCCAAAAAATTCAATAAATTTGAGATTTCTAGGCCCTCCTTGCCATAATTATTACAAAAAGATGGAAGAATGGGTAAAAACCCTTACCCTAATCTGTCGCTAATGCACCATCTGAGCTGTATCACAGCACTACGAATCAAGACAGTTTTAATTTTGGTTAAGGTTATTGGAAGGGCAAAATATAGTCTTGCCTATTGTTCCCTGCTTTGCACAAACCTGGGAGCCTGCTGGCATTACACCCAATTGACCCGGAAATAGGTTAACCTGATAAGTAAAGAAAAATTGGAATCCTCTGATTTGATGTAGGATTTGATCGTATTAATGAGATAACTCAAAAGTTTCTAATATAGCAAAGCTTAAACAAAATTGCTGCGCTATATGGCTTGGGGTGCAGAACCATCGAAAAAGGGGCAATTACCATGGGATCTAGCTTAATGGATCAAAACTATCCACCCTCTGGTTTCAAAACAACAGAGCTAAGAAAAAATACTAGTCAATATCAAGAGACCATTTATCGTTATTTCTTAGCTATTGTTAAAACAGATAGTCCAGATCAAGTTCTGCAACAATTCAGAAGATTATTTATCGATCATACTGAAATTAACGATCCAGCGGTAAATCAGGCGTTGTTTTCTCTTGTATTTGCCAATAAAGAAGAAAATTTTTCCCATACTTTAAAACGCTGTTGTTATATTCTGATTAACAACTGGGAAGCGAGCAGACATCATGATGCCGTGCGGGATTTAGTGGGCAGTTTTGAATCTCAAAAAATCGGTCGTAATAGCCATTCTATTCCCATTAAGAGACTTAAAGCATGGACGCTAAACTTTATCAACAGTCCTGATTATGAAGGAATTAAACTTTTTTGCGCTAAATTTGACTTAGAAGAACAGACTTGGAGCGATCGCTACACGTCCTATCTGTTAGTTCCCCAATACACTAATCTCCAAAACTCTGCCGAACAACGCCAAGCTGCTAAAGTACGATCTCAAGAACTTAAAGAAAAGTTCAAGTTTGATTTAGCCATGTACACAACCCGGTCTCAGCTTACCCATAAGCGGACTGATGAAGCGCCTAAAAACCCGACTCGTTTAGGCGATGAAGTTTTACATCTGATTAAAACCATCCTCCTCAGACGCGGGCCATACAACTATCTTAATTTAGCCAATATCTTTCTACAACAAACTCAGGATATTAGTTATCATGAATTTAAGCAAGCTCTTCAGCGTTACCTCGTTTTTTCAGTCAATGATACTGCTTTTATCCATTTGATTGAAAACCAATTATCCGTTAAGTTAGAAAATGTGTATACTGACTATGATGGTCTTCCCGTAACTAGAGCGCTACAGTTGAGAACGTGTAACCGAGTTGTAGAATATCTGACGACTGAAGATCGCACTACTCCTTCGACTTTATTTGTGCTGTGGGTAGCTCAGAATAATCCTCTGACGTTGGTGACAATGATGCTGAAACTCATCTTAATCAGTAAGCCAACTAGGGTTCACCTCGAAGCTCGGATTGCCGATTTAATTAGCTATTACAAAAATTATCCAGAACAGGAATGTAAGTGGTTGATTAATTTCATGGAGGTGTTGAATATTGCCTTTGCGATTTATGCGGATAATGTCCAATACAACTTAGTTCGGATTGACCAAAAAAGCTTGGGTAGTCAGACTGAATCAAATTTAGATAAATATCAAATTTTTTCCCAACTGAATATGGATAAGCCAGTGGATTTTGTTCATGAAAATCATGAAGATTTCCTGGAAGAAGAGGAGTGATATAGAGCTTTGCGCTGGGGAATAGGGAATAGGGTTGTGGTATAGCAGAGAAGGAGTTGGTTAGGACAGTTGGGTTATGGTTTGAGGCAATAGGAACTCTAGCAATAGAAAATGTCCTAACTCTCCCTTTCTCTGCTAGATAGTGAATTCAATTAACCATGAGTCACTGATTTTCCGGAGTGGATATTAATGGTTGAAAGATCGAACTGTTGTAAGGCTAATTCTAGGGCAGTTTGATGAATCTGTCGCCAGGGAAGATTATGTTGGCGGGCAAGCTGGGCGCAATCTTCATATTCGGGTTGTAGATTGGAGAGTTGGTCACCTCTCCAGGCTAATTTAATCTGAACTGAACCATAGGGTGTTTCTAGAGTGCGGAGTTCTCGACGCAAAATGGAACGCTCTTGGAGGGTACGGCGAATGCCTAATGTGGTGGTTTCCTGGAATACGATTGTTTCACAGGTAGTAATTTGAGCGGGTGGACAAATGACGGTTAATAGTACGCCTAGGCGGGATTTTTTCATCATGATCGGTTGGGTAAAGACATCTAATGCTCCCGCAGCAAAGAGTCGATCGCAGCAATAGCCGATCGCCTGGGGACTAAGATCGTCAATTTGAGTCTCCAACACCGCTATCTGCTCTAAACCCTCCTGCTCTCCTGGAGAACCCACCCACAAACGGACTAAATTGGGTAGCGGTAACTGGGCCGATCCTGCTCCTAATCCTACCTTTTCTAACTGCATGGAGGGAACAGAACCGAAGCTGGTGGCTAATGTAGTGGAGATCGCCGCTCCTGTCGGGGTAACCAACTCCCGCTTAATACCATTACTGTAAACGGGAACCTGGGCCATTTCCCACAACTTCAACACCGCTGGAGCGGGAACCGGTAAAATGCCATGAGCTGCCTTCACCGTACCCCCTCCCGTCGGTAGTGCCGAACAAAATAGGCGATCGATCCCCAGCCACTCCAATCCCAAACAAGTCCCCACAATATCCACTAAAGCATCCGTTGCCCCCACCTCATGAAAATGAACTCGCTCCGGTTCAATTCCATGAACTGCCGCTTCAGCTAAAGCCAAACGTTGAAAAATCGCTAAACTGCGCTCTTCCACTCGTGGCGCAAGTTTAGCCTCCTCAATCATTTTTACAATTTCCGGTAAATGGCGGCTGCCGTGGGGATGATCGTGATGATGATGATGATGATCGTGGGAATGCATCAGATCCACATGCACCTTCGTCCCCACTTGACCCTGATGAGTAACTTTTTCAGAGTGTAACTGATACTCATCCTCAATCTGTAAGGATTTTAATTCCTCTTGCAGGTATTCTAGAGGAACTCCCGCATCCACCAGAGCACCCAAACACATATCACCGGCTAAACCGGTGGGACAATCCAGATACCCTATTTTATTCATTCATCTACCCCCAAGTTATGGCAATCTTGTATACCCTGCATCCAGAAACACCGCAACAGCGAACCCTCCAAGAGATCAAAAGCGCTCTTCAGGATGGAGCGGTGATGTTATATCCAACCGATACGGTATATGCGATCGGTTGCGATCTCAATGTTAAATCAGGCATTGAGCGCGTCAGACGGATTAAGCAACTCTCTAATGATAAACCGTTAACCTTCCTCTGTTCTTCCCTCTCCAATGTGGCCAGCTATGCCACAGTTAGTGATGTGGCCTATCGAACTATGAAACGTTTAATTCCTGGCCCCTATACCTTCTTGCTGCCTGCAACCAAGGCGGTTCCCCGTCTCGTGATGTCTCCCAAACGCCGGACAACAGGAATTAGAGTCCCCAATAATCCCATTTGCTTAGATCTCTTAAAAGCCCTAGATAATCCTCTGATTTCCACCTCCGCGCACTTAGTGGGGGATGAGGAAATGTCCGCTACTCCCAGCGCTCCCGAATATACCTCTACACAAGAACTCTTTGACCGTCTCGATAAGCTGGTGGATATCATTATTGATGATGGTTTACCGGTTCAATCCCAAGTTTCCACCGTTTTGGATTTAACCGCCATGGAACCAAAAATTGTGCGTGAAGGTCTGGGATGGGAAGCAGCATCGGATTGGGTGTCCGAAGCAAGTTAAATAGACTTCTTGCAGAAGGTGAGGGAATAGGGAATAGGTATTAGATACAGGATTCCTGCATTACTATTCATATTCTGCCCATTTATGCAAGGGATCTAATCTGGAGGATCATCACCCCTAGGGTTTGATGATCTTCTTAGGGGTTAAGGAATCAGGGAACCTCAGAGGCATCTACCCCACACAGTCTAGGGAAAGGCAATAGATTTTAGGTTCCAGAATTATACGTCTGTCCTAAGTGCCAAGGCGGTTGCTATATTTTTTAGCCAGTCCTGCAATTGTCCTACTGAGGAGTTCTCTGGGGGTTGGCGACTCTCCCCCCAAATCAGGGAATTCAAAATAGCTTAAAGTCTAACGTTGACAATGGTTTGGACGATCGCACCTGAAGGTGTGATCGCCAAGTCTTTTCCTGCGCTCCTGTGATGGGGTAGATCTGCACAGATCAAAGAGTGCCACAGTAGCACCCCTTCATTTTCTGAGGGACACCTACAGTCAGAGTATAGACAGCGCGAGGAATTCCAACCGAAGCGGTGTCATCACCGGAGTGCATTCAACCCAAAGGAGATTGAAATTATGAATACCAAGTCCAGCCAGTCTGCTACCCTCTCTAACGCCCATCAAATTAACCAACAACCTTCTTTAACGGTTCTTAATTCTTGTGCAACCGTTAAGGAGGAAATTCCGGAGTCTTCTGAGACGGTAATGGATGTAGACGCTTTACTAGAGTTAATTAGCCGCGAGATTCGCAGTGCGATGCAGATTAATTGCCGCTCGATTCAGAGTGTAGCTAAACGGATGGCACGGGAAGTAGAGCGCATTTGCCAAAAGAGCGATCGCATTCAAAAATCGGGAATTATTGAATCTTGGCAACGGACGTTAGCCAATAACCGGATTGAAAAATGCTTGCAATACTATAAGCTTGGCTCCCATCAAGGTCGCACCGAACTCCATAGTAATTTGAGTGTGATGGTATATCGCCATGTGGCGAAAAGTAGCGCTCGGTTGGGATTTAAGGCTCGCTATAGTTTAATTGAAGACTTCATGCAAAGCTTTTATGTGGAAACTCTCAAAGCTTTCCGTCGGGAAAATGAACTGACTCAAGACTATAGCCCTCGCACTCGCCTAGAATTAGCTGAATATATGGCGTTTACGGAACAATATGCCAAACGACGGATTAATTTACCGGGGGGCATTTCCCAACGCTTGATTGTCCTCAGAGCGCAAGGGTTTTCTCGCCGTCAACCGCAAGAGATGTCGGTTGATATGGAAATGGCAGTGGAGTCGGGTAAGACGGAAGAAGCGCAAATGTATAGTAGAGATCCTGCACTCCATCAAATTCGGGAGAAAATGGTTGCTGGTGCGGTTGATCCCTCAGAGTCAGTATTGCGCGATCGTGTGATTCGGGAATTAACCCAATATCTCGAAGCTCAGGAACAATTTGATTGTATTGATTACCTGAAGCTCAAGCTGCAAGACTTCTCAGCTACGGAAATTGATGAAACCCTGGACTTGACTCCTCGCCAACGGGATTATCTGCAACAACGGTTTAAGTACCATGTAGAGAAATTTTCCCGCTTCCATAACTGGCATTTGGTTCACCAATGGCTCGGTGCAGATCTCGATCAAAATCTCGGCATGGCTCCTTCCCAATGGCAACAGTTCTTCAATCAATTGGCTCCTGAGCAGCAACAACTGTTCCAACTCAAGCAAGCGGGAATTGAGGATGCTCAAATTGCCACGACCATTGGTTGCACCCCGAAGCAATTACAAAAGCGCTGGAATAAATTACTGGAATTGGCTTGGAAGGCACGTAATCAAGTCAACTCTTAATGAGAACAGCGCAGTGAGGATGTGATAAAGGGGATCTTCAATTCAGACTGTTCACCTCGAACACTCTCCCCTCCCCTTTTGACCTTATGCTACTATTGAAGATTAAATCTGTTGCATCCCATCAATCCATCCTTTTATTTTCTCCCCTTCAAACCCGCTCATGGCAGGGAAACTTAAAAACCCTTTATTTCCAGAGTCTAAACAAGTACCGCTTGGTTGGGTTCTGATTGTACCTTTTCTAATTCAGATTTTTGCCGCAGTGGGTTTAACCGGTTGGTTTTCCCTACGCAATGGTGAAACTGCGGTTGAACAGGTGACGACTCAACTGCGAAATGAACTCACCGCTCGCATTGATGAACATCTAGCAACCTATCTGCAAACGCCTCATTTAGTTAATCAGATTAATGCACAGGCGATCGCCAGCGGTCAATTAAACATCAATGATGAAGTAGCGGTTCGCACTCACTTATGGCAACACATTCAACTGTTTCCCCAGATTTCCCAAATTGGGTTTGCCAGCACCGATGGTTATTTCCGTGCCGTTAATCATCGTTTGACTCCTTTCTCGTTTGAATGGATTGTCAGTAGCCCCAAGCCTTCACCAAAGATTAATATTTATACTCTAGATAACCAAGGAAATCCTCAGTCGTCATCGACTCAAGACTCTGTTATGGATCTCCGTCAGGAAAACTGGTATCAAGAAGCACTAAAAAATAAAGATCTAATTTGGACTCAACAACAGATTTATCCCAGTCAAACCCCAGAACTCATCCTCAATGCAAGCCAGCCTCTATACCAGAATGATAGCCAAATTACTGGGGTTCTCAAAACCAGCCTCAGCCTAGTCCAAATCAACGATTTTTTACAAGGCTTACAGATTGGGCGATCGGGGCAAACGTTTATTATGAATAGTCAGGGGGATTTAATTGCCAGTTCTCTGCCCGAACTCTCCTCCAAGAATCCACTCCAAACCTCCGTTCCAATCACCGCAGAAAATAGTCCCCATGCCCTGATTCGATTAACGACGAAACAGATACAAACTGAATGGGGGAATATTGAGCAAATCCAGGAATCCTATCAACTCAGTTTTTTATTTAAGCATCAACGACAATTTGTCCAAGTCACTCCCATCGAAAATAATCAAGGTCTCGATTGGTTAATTGTCGTTATCATCCCTGATTCAGACTTTAGGGGAGTTATTTACGAAAATATTCGCAATACCATTTTACTGTGTTTTTTCGCTTTGATGGTGGCAGCCAGTCTAGGATTAGTAACAGCCCGCTGGATTTCTAAACCCATTTTGAACTTAATTCACGCCTTAGAATCAATTTCAGCAGGCAACCTAGATCAAACTTTAAATATCTATCAATCTCGATTACCTAAAATTCATGAACTAGAAATTTTATCTCGGTCTTTTAACCAAATGGCGGCTCGATTTCGTCAGTCTTACGAGGAATTAGAAATCCGGGTTCAATTGCGAACATTTGAGTTAAAAGAAGCCAAAGAAGCAGCCGATGCAGCTAATTCTGCAAAAAGCGAGTTTCTCGCCAACATGAGCCATGAATTACGCACTCCTCTCAATGGTATCCTAGGATATACTCAAATCTTAAAACGCTCTCCCAATATCCCCGAAAAAGAAGAAGATGGAATTGACATTATCCATCAATGTGCCACTCACTTACTCACCCTAATCAATGATATTCTAGATCTATCTAAAATTGAAGCTAGAAAACTAGAAATTGATCCCTCTGATATCAATTTTAATACCTTTTTAGACGGAGTTGCCGAGATTTGTCGGATTCGTGCCGATCAAAAAGGAATCGCCTTTCATTATTCCCCCGATCCAGCCTTACCTCATGGCATCCATGCTGATGAAAAACGAATTCGTCAAGTTCTCATTAATTTACTCGGCAACGCAATTAAATTCACGGATACCGGGCAAGTTTCGTTTGAGATCAAAACCTTAGAAAAAAATCATACAAAAGAACAAAAAATCCATAAAATTCGCTTTCAAATTCAAGATAGTGGTATTGGCATCTCCTCTGAAAAACTGGAAGCCATTTTCTTGCCGTTTGAACAGGTTGGAGATGTATCTAAAAAAGCTTCAGGGACTGGGTTGGGATTAGCCATTAGTCAAAAAATAGTGGCAATGATGGGCAGTGAAATTCAGGTGGAAAGTGAACTCGGTCAAGGAAGTTTATTCTTTTTCGATTTAGAGTTGCCTGAAGTGTTACAATTTTCAGAGGAGTTTACTGCTCTGGAGTCTAAAGAAATTATTGGATTTGAAGGACTGGAAAGTGTCAACATTATGGTCGTTGATGCTCATTGGGAGACTCCCTCCATTATTACTAATCTTTTAGCACCTATGGGATTTACTGTCACGCAAGCGAATCAGGGTCAAGAGGCTCTAGCATTACTGCCTGTATTTGTACCCGATTTAATCATTACTGATTTAGACATGCCGGTTATGGATGGCATTGAATTAATCAAAGAAGTGCGATCGCGTGAAAATTGGCAAGATTTACCCATTATTGTCTCTTCTGGGCGTGTCTTTGCAGAGGATCGCAACCGCTCTCTAGAAGTCGGTGCGAATGCATTTTTACCTAAACCCTTAGACACTCATCGCCTTCTAGAACAGATTCAAAGCTGCTTAAATATTGAGTGGATTACTCAACCAGAATCCATCGAAACAACAGATGAACATCTGGCGGTTCCAATTGTCTCTCAATCCTCTCAGACTCTTTCGATCCCCGATCGAGAAAATCTAGCCGAATTATATCGCTTGGCAATGGAAGGAAATCTCAAGAAAATGCAAAAGAAAGTGAGTTTAATTGCTGAAGCTAATCCGGATCTGAGTCCTTTCTGTGAGCAAGTCAATCGATTGGCAAAAGAGTTTAAGGAAAAAGAACTCCTCGAACTCATTGAAACTCATTATCAGAGCCTCAGAGGAGACAGTCATGAGTAAGAATAGCGATCCCGAATTGAATATTATTTTAATTGTAGATGACAATCCCAATAATTTAGCTGTTTTATCTGATTTTCTTGATGAATCTGGATTTGAGGTTAGGGTTGCTAGAGATGGAGAAAGTGCTTTAGAAAAAGTGAACTACGCCCCTCCAGATTTAATTTTGCTAGATGTTATGATGCCGGGAATTGATGGATTTGAAGCCTGTAGACAGTTAAAATCCAATCCGGAGACGGAAGCTATTCCCATTATTTTTATGACAGCTTTATCCGATACGGTGGATAAGGTTAAAGGACTGGAGTTAGGAGCAGTTGACTATATTACTAAACCTTTTTCTCAAGAAGAGGTGTTAGCTAGGGTAAGGCTACATTTGAGACTGAGGAAGATGGCTGAGAAGTTAGCCGAACAAAATGAAATACTTAAGCAAGAAATCGAAGAAAAAAATCGTGCTGAGGTAGCCCTGCAAGCGTTAACTCAAGAGCTGGAACAACGGGTAAACGATCGAACTGCTGAGTTGCAACAGGCGCTTACAGATTTGCAAGATGCTCAGGTGCAGTTGGTGCAAAATGAAAAAATGTCTACGTTGGGTCAATTGGTGGCAGGAGTTGCCCATGAGATTAATAACCCAGTGGGGTTTATCATGGGAAATTTAAGCCACGCCCAGCAGTATATTCAGGATATTATTGAACATCTAAATTTATATCAACAGTGTTATCCAGAACCCGATCTAGAAATTCAAGACCATTATGAAGAAATTGAATTGGATTTTTTACTGAAGGATTTGCCGGATTTGATTGGTTCTATGCACGAAGGAACAGATCGGATTCGTAATATTAGTCGGTCCTTGAGAACGTTTTCGCGATCGGATATAACGAGTAAGGTCAGCAGTGATATCCATGAAGGAATTGATAGCACTTTGCTAATTCTCAAACATCGCTTGAAAGCAACGGAGGAGCGCCCAGCGATCGCCATTATCAAAAAGTATGGAGATGTGCCGGAAATTACCTGTTATCCGGGTCAACTGAACCAGGTGTTTATGAATTTGCTAGCGAATGCTATTGATGCCTTAGATGAATCGAATCAAGGACGCACGTTCCAAGAGATTGAAAGCAATCCCAACCAAATTACAATTCAAACCCAATTGTCGCCTTCCCAACGGGAAGTAATTATTACGATTGAAGATAATGGCAAGGGTATTCCCGAAGAGATTCAGAATAAAATATTCGATCATCTCTATACCACGAAAGCCTATGGACAAGGGACGGGTTTAGGACTCTCGATTAGTCGGCAAATTGTGGAAGAAAAACATGGGGGTAAACTAAGCTGCCATTCAGCGAGCGTTTGTGCCAGCGAAACGGAGTTTTATCGCGGTTGTGTCTTTACCATTACCCTGCCCGTAACGTAGAATTACCCCTTCGCTATAGTAGAAGAGAAGTCTAGCGCGATCTGGAGTCCACACTTAATGAATTCTGCTTCCTTACCTCCCTTGGAGTCGGATCGACCAGAGGAATTGCGATCGTGGGAATCCTCCCCTTTTCCCCAAGATATGGGGATTTCCTTACTGATCGAAATGGCTCAACGGGGGGAAATCGATCCTTGGGATGTGCAAGTCATTGATGTGATCGATCGCGTCTTAGAGCAGCTTAACGCCCGTGCTGCCATGACTCCCGAAGACCAGAGTGTGAATCGGGCGGACTTATCGGAATCAGGTCAGGTGTTTCTCTACGCCTCTATGTTAGTCCTCTTAAAAGCTGAAAGCTTAGAAGAAGATAGCAATGACCTCTCTCCAGAAGACTTAGCAGCCGAAATGGAGGACTATGACGATCAGCCGGATGGCAGTCGTCCTCGAATTCCTTTCCGCTTAGAAAACCAATTGCGTCGCCGAGCCATTGCACGACCGGTGAAACAACGGCGAGTAACTCTGCAAGAGCTGATCGATCAACTGCAAACCATGAGCCAAACGCTCGCAGATCGCTCGGGGAAGTCACCACGTCGTCGTGCCCTTTCTCGCGCTCAAACAGCCAAAGCTATCCGTCAGTTGGCTCATGAGGAAAACTTATCAGAAGTGGCGGAAAAATTAGAGAAGTTTCTCAGTCAATATGGGTTGGCTGAGGAAGAGCAACCGGAATGGCTGGAACTCGAGCAACTGCTCGTCTCCCATCCCCAATGCGATCGCGTGGGTACCTTTTGGGGTTTACTTTTGCTCTCCGCCCAATCCAAAGTCGAATTAAAGCAAGAAGAATTCTATCAAGACCTAAAAATCCGCGTCCTAGGCGAACTGAGTCCGGCTTAACGACTTTTTGGCCAAAAATCGACAGAAGCCAAGGTTAAGAAGTAAAATCACTGATAACCTATATACACAAGGATCAGGTTGTTATCGAACTCCAAGACCTGATCGGTCAATCCTGATTAAGGTATTGGAACACCCGTAGTGATCAAAAAACTGTGGTTGAGGAATAGACAATTATGAAAGCCATGATTCTGGCGGCTGGTAAGGGAACTCGTGTCCGCCCCATCACCTACACCATTCCCAAACCGATGATTCCCATCCTACAAAAACCGGTAATGGAGTTTCTCCTGGAACTATTGCGCCAGCATGGTTTTGACCAGGTGATGGTCAATGTGAGCCACTTGGCCAATGAAATCGAAAGTTATTTTAGGGACGGACAACGGTTTGGGGTTCAAATTGCTTATTCTTTTGAAGGAAGAATTGAATCTGATGGAACTCTGGTCGGGGACGCATTAGGCTCGGCAGGCGGAATGCGCCGAATTCAAGATTATAATCCGTTTTTTGATGATACCTTTGTGGTTCTGTGTGGCGATGCCCTGATTGATTTGGATTTGACGAAGGCGGTTAAGTGGCATAAGGAAAAAGGGGCGATCGCCACGGTGATTATGAAATCTGTTCCCAAAGAGGAAGTTTCTAGCTATGGGGTAATCGTCACCGATGAGGATGGACGGGTGAAGGCCTTCCAAGAAAAACCCTCCGTTGAAGAAGCCATTAGTACAGATATTAATACCGGTATTTATATTTTTGAGCCAGAAGTGCTCAATTATGTTCCCTCTGGCCAGGAATATGATATTGGAGGCGAATTATTTCCCAAGTTAGTGGAAATGGGAGCGCCATTTTATGGTATTTCCATGGATTTCCAATGGGTTGATATTGGCAAAGTGCCGGACTATTGGCGAGCAGTGCGTGGGGTGCTGCTCGGAGAAATCAAGAATGTATCGATTCCTGGACACGAGGTTTCTCCTGGTATTTATACCGGTCTCAATGTGGCGATTAATTGGGATAAGGTGGATATTACTGGGCCTGTTTATATTGGCGGCATGACCAAAATTGAAGATGGTGCAAAAATTGTCGGCCCAGCTATGATTGGCCCCAATTGTCATATTTGTAGCGGGGCGACGGTGGAAAATAGTGTAATTTTTGAGTATTCTCGCCTGGGTGCAGATGTACGATTGATCGATAAACTGGTCTTTGGACGGTATTGTGTGGATAAAACCGGGGCATCGATTGATGTGCGATCGGCTGCTTTAGATTGGTTGATTACGGATACCCGTGCCGTGCCACCGCCTGTGCCTCCAAAAGAGCAACAGGCGATCGCCGAATTGTTAGAATCCGATTCTTAACTCAACCCAGAAATCCGGTTTCTTATGTCTTCTTGGCGATGTTTGCGATCAACCCATGCTGTAGATACTGTCTTGGATATCAAGGGGTGGAGATCGGGGCGGCGATCGTGTAATTGGGGTCAAAAGGCTTTTGGGACTTCAACAAGGCAAACGCCAAATGAAGAAGTTTACGCATAACGGCCCCAATCACCTGCATTTTCACCTTACCTCGATTCAATAGCCTCTGGCTGAAAGCCTTGAGTAGAGGATTATGGTTCATCGCCACTACCGCTGGCATATACAAGGCTTTTCGTAAACGCCGATTACCGGTATGAGAAATGCGGGGTTTACGTTGAACCGAAGTACCAGAAGTGCATTGGCTGGGAGTTAAACCCGCATGGGCAGCTAACTGACGAGGGCTGTGATAATTTTCAATCTGACCAATTTCAGCTAATAGAACAGAAGCAGTCAGTTCACCAATACCTGGAATAGAGGTTAATAGTTCTTGTTGTTTTCCCAGGTGGGGATGGCGCTGAAAATGGTCTCGAATCAGCTCTTGCACTTGTTGTTTTTGCTGCTCTATACCCTGTAGATGAGATCAGATTAACTCAGCGATCACACCTGTAGAGGTTTCCAGACGGTTGCGCTCTTGTTGTGCCATCTGTTCCAGAGAGTCTAAGCGTCGCATCAAGGCTTGAAGTTCCTTGATCTCTACTGGCAAGGGAGTCCAAGGGGAGGGGTTAATGGCTTGGCAAAAGCGAGCAATTAACCCAGCATCCACACAGTCAGTTTTCGTTCGTAACAGTTCGCTTTTGGCAAATCCTTTAATCCGGGCTGGATTGACGATACTGACGGTGAAGTGTTGGCCCACCAAGAATTCGGCCAGTGCTTCTCCATAGGTACTGGTGGCTTCCATGCAAGCATGGAGCTTAGATACTTCTTTGCCTTGAAGCCAAGCGAGTAACTTCTCGAAGCCTTCACTATCATTGTTGAACTTTCTTGGTTTACTGCTTTGTCCTCCTTTGAGGCAAACCACATGAAAGTCTTTTTTGGAGATATCGATCCCTAAAACGGTTTTTTCCATGTTTGCTTCCCCACATAGGATATTTTGCCCATGGCTGTCACAGGCAGGATAAATAACTAACGAGAGTTCATGCAGGCTATGCTCTCATGAGTGCCTTAGATACTGTCCAGTTTTTAGATTGCCTGTGTTCAGTTGAGTTGGCTTATCTACATAACAGATTAACGGGTCGTCATCTAAGGGGCGGGGCAGCTTCAACTCAACGGATGCCACATCACTCGATCTTTCTACTAAAACTGTACTTAGGGCATGATCATTTCAGCATTTCTTTACTTTCCCTCTCCTCTGACGAACTGGGGCTGTTGTCTTGTCTGTTCTTTATTTTCCTCCTGATCTACATTGATGGAGCTGGCTGTTTAACGATCGCTGACCCAGCGTGATCTCCTCCTTTGCCTGATCGCCAACTCTAACGATCGCCTCCTCTCTTAAGATACAAGGGGCGGGTTAACCCAGATTTAGGAGACAAACAGATCGATATCCTAAACCCGCCCCATGCCCTTCGCTGAAATTATTGTATCTTCTGGCATCTATTACGTTGGATTACGGACGGGGGAGGGCGGGTTCACAGAATTGCTCCCTCTGTCTCGTGAATTTTGGTAAACCCGCGCCTACAAAATTTATTTTTAATCTTAATATCCTCCAGAGGGTTTAATTTCAAAAGGAACAGCAAAAAGCCGCCTCAAAATACCAGTAGAGTCTAAGTCTTAAGACATGCGATCGCTCAAATCGAGGCATAAATTGGCTAGAATGGGACCAAAATAGCCGTATAAAGCACAATGATGGTCGTCCAGGCTCCCCCTCAAAAATCCCTATGGCTCCAGCTTCCCCAAGAATTGACGCTGCATGTGACACCAGAGCAGTTTACAATGCTGGCTGCGGCGAATCGTGAACTTAGATTGGAGAGAACTGCAACAGGAGAATTAATTGTGAATCCTCCCACAGGTGGCAATACGGGTCATCGTAACCTCAGCATCACTGGTCAACTCAGTGTTTGGTATGAAGCCAACGATACCCTAGGTCGAGCTTTTGACTCTTCCACAGGATTTCAACTCCCCAATGGTGCAAACCGCTCTCCAGATGCGGCTTGGGTTCGTCAAGATCGCTGGGATGCCCTTACCCCCGAACAGCAGGACGCTTTTATTCCATTGTGCCCAGATTTTGTAGTTGAGTTGCGCTCTAAAACCGACAGCCTCAAGGAACTACAGGCAAAGATGCAGGAATATTCAGAGAATGGGGCGCAGTTGGGCTGGTTGATTGACCCAAAAAATAAACAGGTGGAAATTTGCCGTCCAGGTCAAGCCGTTGAGGTGTTAGAGAATCCGATGATATTGTCTGGGGAGGAGGTTTTACCCGGGTTTACGCTGACGCTGAAACGGGTTTGGGCGTAAAGGAAAAAACACTTGCTAAACATGAGTATTTACCTAATCTTGTAGGGGTTACGATCCGGCAGGTAGGGGCGAATGGCCGTTCGCCCCTTGAGATTGTGAATACACCAACAAACCTTGCCATATTGGAGCTTTTTAGCCAAATTGAGATATCTTAAAAACCCTACAAGATTAGCTTTCTAAGGGGGGTTGGGGGGATAAGGATGTACCACATAAAGCGCGAAAACTGCTGTATTACTCTAAAAGTTGTTGAATAAACTCCAATTGGGTGGTATCGCGAATAATCAAGAAAATGCCTAAACCTAATAACAACATAATCCCAGTTTGCATGACATTTTCTTGGACTTTAGTGGGCAGGGGTTTACCGCGCAAGCCTTCAACTAGGAGAAACGCCAATTGACCCCCATCGAGGGCAGGTAGGGGCAAGATATTTAAGATGGCCAAATTCACACTAATAATGGCAGCAAAAAAGAGTAAACTGCCGGAATCCGATCGCGCTAACTTAGCCCCTTCCTCCACAATTCTCACCGGCCCGCCCACTTGACCAGCCATAGAGCTAAAATTGGTGATCAGTTGACCGAAGCCTTGAACCGTCCGCACCACAATATCTTCAAACTGCTCTGCGGCTAAACCCAAAACTTCAAACAGGCTTTGAGGCGATCGATAGGTGGGCGTACCATTGGGAAATAACTGTACCCCAATCCGTCCTTTTCCATCCGGCCCGGGTTGAGGAGTGACTCGCAACGGAATTATTTTATTCTCCCGTTCAACGGTCAAGTTTAACGGTTGGTTGGGAGCCAATTGAATGGTTTCTTGCACTACACCAATCGCACGTTCTGAAGCCTCTAATGGTTGTCCATCGATACTCACAATAATATCTCCGACACGAATACCAGCTTGGGCGGCAGGAGTATCACTGGAGAGGACTTGAGGGACTAAGACTCCGGGTTGATAATTAATGCCATCAGGAACCCCTTGAAACCCAAACTGAAGTACCAAAACCAGATAGGCAAAAATCAAATTGGCAATTACCCCGGCACTAATGACGATCGCCCGGTCTAATAAGGGACGATTATTGAGTAAATCGGGGTCATCTGGGGGAATGGTACTATCGGGGTCTTCATCTGGAAATCCGACAAACCCCCCTAGGGGGATGGCTCGAATCGCATATTCTGTTTCTGGCCCCTGATATTTCCATAAGATGGGGCCAAAGCCTAAAGAAAACCGGTTGGCATGAATCCCCTGTAGACGGGCGGCCAAAAAATGGCCCAATTCATGCACAATAATCAAAACTACAAGAACTGCGATCGCTGCCAAATAACCCATAGGAGTTGATAAACTTGAACACTGAACAACACTATTTTCTTATTGTAGGCGGTAATTCCCTACAAAACTTCCCGTCCTAAATAGGGTTGCAGGACTTCCGGAACCGTCACCGTACCGTTGGGTTGTTGATAATTCTCTAAGATAGCCGCCATCGTGCGCCCGATCGCCAGCCCCGATCCATTTAAAGTATGGAGATATTGGGTTCCTTTTTTCTTCGCCTCACGGAACCGAATATTACCGCGTCGTGCCTGAAAATCACCACAGTTGGAACAACTGGAAATTTCCCGATATTTGCCAGATGAGGGCAACCAGACCTCTAAATCATAGGTTTTCACGGCGGAAAAGCCTAAATCTCCGGTACATAAGGCGATCGCCCGATAGGGCAGTTTCAAAGCTTGCAGAACTGACTCTGCCTGCTGTACCAGGGCTTCTAACTCCTCGGCTGAGGTTTCCGGACGCACAAACTTAAACATCTCTACCTTATTAAACTGGTGCAGCCGAATTAAGCCTCGCGTATCCCGTCCATAGCTTCCCGCTTCCCGACGGAAACAGGGGGTAAAGGCACAATGATAGAGGGGTAGCTCATCTGCATTAAGGATTTCATCCCGATAGAGGCTAGTAATAGGGACTTCTGCGGTGGGAGTGAGCCACAGATCGTCTTTTTCACACTTAAAGCTCTCTTCGGCGAATTTTGGTAATTGCCCAGAAGCGGTGAGAGAGTCGCTATTAATCAGGAAGGGGGGCATAATTTCTGTATAACCGGCCTGAATATGGCGATCGAGCATAAACGAAATTAACGCCCGCTCTAAAGCTGCTCCAGCCCCCATTAACGTCACAAAGCGACTTTGGGCAATCCGCACAGAACGCTCAAAATTCAAGATGCCCAATTGTTCCCCAATTTCCCAGTGAGGGAGAATATTCGGAGTCTGGGGTAAATATTCATCCCCCCAGCGCCGCACTTCCACATTGTCTTCCTCGCTCTTACCCACTGGGGTAGAATCATCAGGAAGATTGGGTAAGGGCAAGAGTAACTCGGCTACTTGGGCTTTCAAGTCTTTTTCTTGGGGTTCAAGTTGGGCAAGTTCGGCCTTAACTTGGTTTCCTTCCTCCTTCAGCGCCTGAATTTCCGGAGATTGGGGTGAAGTCCCCGATTTGATCTGTTGCCCCACCTGTTTGCCAATCTCGTTACTTTTCGCTTGCAGTTGGCTGCGTTGCGTTTCTAGGTCTCGTTGTTGGCGATCGAGGTTTAAAATAGTCTGGAGGTCATAATCTAGCCCTCGACTGTTCAGTTTGGCTTGAACTTGTTGTGGATTATCTCGGATTTGTTTAATGTCCAGCACCGGTTTGTCCTGTAAATAAAGCTGACCCTACACCGATCAGAATATCATCTGCTCAGTCGAGTGGTAAGTTAGGCGATCGGAGTCTGGAATCGGCGATCGCCTGGTTATCTATAGCTAATCAAGACCGACGAACCAATCTTTTATACTATTACACACACGAACAATGGACATTGAGAACGTGGATTTTGAAATAGAATTACCAGAGGTGGAAAGTGTCCGCGACCTAACCATTCATGAAGAGTTTTTCTGGTTAATCCAGAATGGACAAAAGCGAAAAATTCGGCTACACAACTACTCTGAAATCTATAAAATCAACTTTCTCTACGAATATGTGATGAATCAGTTAGACTACCAATCCCATATCGTCCTTAGTTCTTTACTGGTGAAACAATTTACCCAAGCTGGCGGTAAAATTGAAGATATGGTAGTGCTAGATATGGGAGCAGGAACCGGCCTAGTGGGCCAAACTTTAGCGAACTTAGGGGTGAAATCTATTGTAGGAATTGATCGAATTCCCGAAGCGGCAGAAGCAGCTCAACGTCAGTACCCTGGTATTTATGAAAATTACTATGTGGGAGAGTTTAATCTTTTGCATCAAGGGAGTAGGAATACATTTACGAATCGAGACTTCAACTGCTTAATGTGTTGTTCAGCCATTGCCCCAGGTCACATTGGAGAAGAATTCAGTTTCATCTTTAATCAGATTACTCCCCAGGGATGGGTCGCTTTTAATGTCGCTCAGTATTTCTGGGAAGATGAGAGTGAAGCAGGATTTCACCAGCAAAATTCCTGGGTCAACCATCCCAACATCTTTGAGATAGTTGAGATCCAAACCTACCGACATCGAGGGTATATGGATAACCGTTCCTTAGACTACCTAGCCATTGTTGGTCGCAAGCTCTCTAATTTTTGAGTCATTTTTTCTGTCACTGTAGATCAGTCGGTCTGTGACGACCGAGATCGATCCTTTCAAAACAACCAAAGGTAAGTTTCTATGCTAGATCTCAATGAACGTTTGGCAATTGTTCGGCAAGTTCCCATTTTCCAGGAAATTGAGAATGAGGAAATTTTGGAACATCTCAATGCTGCTTTACTGGAATTATGGTATCCTGCCGGTCATTTGATTCTTGATGAAGGGCGAAAGGGGGGATTACTGTATATTCTTTTATCGGGGAAAGTTGAAGTTGTTAAGGATCATGCAGTGTTAGCCCAACTGGGTAAGGGCGATTTTTTCGGCGAGATGTCAATTTTCAATGCTGCGCCCCTCTCCGCTTCTGTCCGTGCAGTTGACGAATGTGAGATACTTTTGTTAACTCAGCAGCAATTGTATGAGGCGATCGAAGTTTCGCCAGGGGTAGCCGTTTATATTATCCGCATTTTGTGTAGGCGGGTAAATCAGATGAATCAAGCGTTATCTGAGTTTCAAGCACAGAAATCTAATCAATAATTAAGTTAATGATTAAGTTGAATGGTTAATTGATATCGGTTTATTGGCAAAACCCTGCTTCTTCAATAATACCTTTGTCATTTTTCGGTAGGTTGGGTTTCATTCCTCAACCGAACCTACCCATAAAGACGTTTTCGATGTTGGCGAAGGGATACTTCAAGAAGCCGGGTTTCTGAACATCTTATGCCTTACATTATATTTTAAGAACCTGCGAGGATTAAATCCACTTCATCCGTGCCACCGGTTTCACCTTGACCGGAAGTGATTGGCTCGCCATTAACTTCGACTGCCATGGGAGTTTCTTGCAGGTTAATGTTATAGTCTGTTGCATCTGCGGTATACCCTACACTAGCGACCATTTGCCGCCCGGCATCGGTATAGACAAACGCCAACATTTGATTCTTTTCTTTGTCGTTATCGTAAGCCCAAATCACCATATACTGGGTGTCTTGGTAGTCAAAGATTTTCGGGGCACGGGTAGGCACATAGCGCCCAGGAGCACCAAAACTCGCATCTAAAAAGCCTTGTACAGACTCTGGTTCTACACTCACATACTGAATTACTGGGTCGCCAGACGAGTAAGAGGCCATTTGGGCTACGGCTGCTTGTTCTGCGGCTTCTGCGGCTGCATCATCATTGAGGTTTCCTGCTACAGGTTCCTCTTTACCTCGGTTGCGAAAATAATCAACGGCCATTTTTGTGCCAATTCCACCGACGGCGGCGACACCAGCACCAATGAGTAGGTTGCGAAGTTTCATTTTTTCTCCTCATGGTTAGAGAGTATGGGTTTAATCTACCATTACCGATCGCCCATTGGTAAGTTGCTTTTAGATCTCGGTGGGATTCTGAAGAGGGGTAGGATAGATGAGGGTGGCGATCTCCCTAAAATCACCCAGTTCTGCTCTCGCTTAAGTCTGTAACGCCAGGGAAACAGATATTGAACTACCCTCTGCTAGTGGTAATGTTATCACCTATTCACAGGAAAATCTCCCCAGCAATGCAGGGCTGGGCTAAGATCGGAGGAAGACTTAACTTAACCAGTTAAACACGCAAATATGCCTCGCATTATTAACGATCGCTACCTACTACTGCCTAACCCCCGTTCAGGTGGAATGGCAGACGTATATAAGGCCATTGACTACCAAAAAGAGGGTCAGCAAGTAGCAGTCAAAGTCTTTAAACATGGGCAAATTGAGCGAGGAGTTCAATCAGAATCGTTCAGACGAGAAAAGCAAATTCTTGCAGAACTCAAACACCTTAGCATTATTGAACTTCTTGACTCAGGGCAAGATAAAGAAACCAAAGAACAATTCCTTGTTTTGGAATGGATGGAGAACAATTTAGAAGGACTTCTTAAAGAGTCTCCATTAGAGGGATGGGACTCTTACTGGGAAAGGCTTGCTCGTCCAATACTTACAGCCCTTGCATTTGCACATGAGCGTCAATGCGTTCATCGAGATCTCAAACCCAGCAATATTCTCGTCGGGCAAGATGGCAGAATAAAGTTAGCTGATTTTGGCATCTCGAAACTTAGAAGTTATTTCCAACCGACTGTCACATTGCGAGAATTTGTTTCTCGTCCCTTCACACCACCAGAAGAGGATGATGGTTCTTATCAGTATAGCCGTGATATATTTAGTTTTGGGGTGGTTGCACTAAAATGCCTGACAAATATTGACCTTGTTGACTACGCTAGTATTCAAACGGCGATCGCTGATCTTGATGCACCACCTGAGATTATTGAAATTATTGAACGGTCTATTGCAACCGATCCTGCTGAACGGCAACCAAATGCAGAAGTCTTGTTAGCAGAAATAGACGCTATTCAGCAAAAACGATCTCGAACTCAGCAATTTAAGGTTCAATCTTGCTACTTAAAATTAACTTCAAAGTGTTTAAATAGAATGCAAGATATGCTAAGTATTTATTCTGCAAATGAAATCCATAAGATTATTCTTGACGATCTCAATGGTGAAGTAAATTGTGGAATACGACCGTATAAATTCAAAAATAATGATAGTAACTCTGAGGGAGATCACTACGAAGTTTACGGTAGCTCTTATCGATATCATGTAAAGGTAGATGATAGAGAGAAAAACCATCTAGTTATCTTTAATGCTTGGGATACACCTCATTCTCAACTGGAACAGAGACGAGATCTAGCATGGAGTTTGCCATATCAACTTAAGTTTGGCACTCCAACCTATTCATATGAAGCTGTAGAGATTATTCAGGAGCTACAAGATGCAGTTGTTGAGCATGAGTCTAATATCAAAGAGCAGGTTATTGAGAAAGACAAACAGAAGGTATTTCAAGTTTGGTGGGATATTTTGCGAGCCAAGACTGATTGGGAAGAGCAGAGGGAGAAATCTCTTAAATATCTTACCTTCAAAACTGATCGTAATCGAGTGATTTTTCAATTAGCAGAATTGCCTGAAGATGATATTGTTGGGCAGTCCCGTCATGTCAAAAACTCTAAGGGGTTCAGCCTTTTGGGTGGAGATGTTATAGAGGTAGAAAGTGATGAATTACATCTATATGTTAGATACGGACAAACCGATCGACTACCTCAACAGGGTGAACTTTCTTTCGATACTCGATTGGCTGAAATTGCGATTAATCGACAGAAAAGTGCTTTAGATGCCATTCGATACGATCGCGCTATTCGTTCTGATTTGCGAAATCTATTAATCAACCCTGATGAAATTAAAGTTCCTACTTTAGAGTCTGAAGTTCAGTTTATCCAAGATTTGAACGCATCACAGCAGGAAGTCGTGAGATCTGCTCTCTCAATGCAAGACTTTTTGTTGGTACAGGGACCACCAGGTACGGGAAAAACAACTTTTATCACGGAAGTTATTCTACAAACACTGCAACAAAATCCTGAAGCACGAATTTTACTTAGCTCTCAGACTCATGTTGCGCTAGATAATGTATTAGAACGGATTCAAGCTAAGAATCCCAACTTGAAACTCATCCGAATTGGCAGTCCAGAAAGAGTTTCAGAAGGTGTTCACTCATTACTTTTAGAGGAGCAAATGGAGAAATGGCGCGAGGAGGCACTAGCCAAAAGTCAAGATTTTCTAGCTGCTTGGTCGGTAAATCATGGAATATCTCAAAAACATTTGGAGAAAGCAATCTTATTCCAGGAACTCAAAAATATTGTGCTAGAGATAGAAAACTTGAGGGTGGAACTACAGCGTCGAAAGCAAGAAAAAGGAGAAAATCACCCTGATTTAGTAAGTTTCAAAGGAAAACAAAAACGAAGACTATTAGCGGCACAAGAACAAGAGTTTAGCCAATTAAACGAAGAAATCAAAGAATTACAGAAAAAGGCAAAATCTTTACGAGATGAACAAAAGCAAAAAGTCAAGCGTCTTCAGGGAATAACTAAACTCAAAGCTAATGAGTTATTAAAATTGACCAGTGTAGATCTAGAGCATCAGAGCAATAATTTGATTGACCCAAATGCACCCAACGCTAAATTACTTCAGCAACTTATAAACCTGCAAACAGAATGGTTCGATCAATTTGGTCGTAATGAACGATTTAACGATCCATTAATTAAGCGATCGCAACTTGTTGCTGGAACTTGTATCGGCATTTCAAGGGCAATTAACAATTCTGAATTCGACCTTTGTATTGTAGATGAGGCTTCCAAAGCAACTGCGACAGAAGTCTTAGTACCAATGTCGCGTTCTAAAAAGTGGCTGTTAGTAGGAGATCCAAAACAACTTCCACCCTTTCAGGATGAAGCCAGCCGAAACACTGGTTTTCTTGAGCAATACGAATTGACTCCAGACAATGTTAAGGAAACTTTGTTCGATCGCCTTTTAAGAATCTTACCGGATGAATGCCAGAAACTGCTGGCTACTCAACATCGCATGGTAGAACCAATTGGTAAACTCATTAGCACCTGTTTCTATGATGGTAAACTAGAAAGTAGCGGCCCTGAAATCGATAAAGTTTTAAGTATAGTTTTACCAAAACCTGTTACGTGGTTAACGACATCAAAGCTTCCTAATAGTCGCAAGCAAAGTGCTGATTCTAGCTTTAATAATTCCTGTGAAGTGACTGTCATCTTTCAATGGTTGAAGCAACTAAATCAAGCAGCTATGGAAGCCCAGAGGAACTATAAAGTAGCAGTTTTAAGTGGTTATGCGGCACAGTTGAAATTGCTGAAGCGTAGGTTAGATGCAAAACAAACTGGCTTGCAGGCATTAGCAATTGAGTGCAATACCGTTGATGCTTTTCAGGGACGTGAAGCTGATATCCTCATTTATTCTATTACTCGCTCCAACAAAGATGGAAAAATCGGCTTCTTACGCGATGAAGCTAGGTTGAATGTTGCCTTATCCAGAGGGCGAGTTGGTCTTTTAATTGTAGGCGATCATCAGTTTTGTCGATCGTTGAATCATAGTCCTCTACATGACGTTTTGCACTACATCGAACAAAATCCAGAAGACTGCATTTGCGTGGAGACGAGCTTATGAACCGGGAATCAGAGTTTATTTCTATCTCTTCTGAGGATCTACGTCGCTATGATAACCGTCCTGGCTTTGACTTAGTTAGTTGCCAAGAAGTCGGTTTGCCTGTTTATAAAATTACCGTTGATGTTCTCACTCAGATTCGCAAACCTATTCCGCCAATTGAGGAGTTTGTTCTAAGATCGATTGATGCTGGGTTGTCGTCTGAGGAGGAAATCGCAGGATTTTTAGGTTTGGAACTCTCAACAACGAGGGAGGCAATGGTAAATCTTAGACTGAGTGAAGATATAGATTTAATTGCTCCCGATGCTTCACCGATTCAAATATGGAAATTGACTAAGAAGGGTGAGAGGACTTTAGGAGAAGCCAAAATTATTGTTCCAGAGGAACGAACTTTCGATATTAACTTTGATGGACTTCTGCGAACTCCGCGTTGGTACGGACAATCTGAGAAGATGTTACTAAAGCCAAGAAATTTAAGAGACGAAGGTGTCGTGGAAATTGAACCCTCACCTAAGCGTCCTCCAGAATTATCTGACTTGAGTATTAAGGATATTGACAAAATTATTCGTGAAATTCTTGGGAATAGCAAAAGTCGGAACCCTAAGAATCAAAATGAGTTAGATGTATTAGCATTAAAGGCAATTGAGCGTAGGCAAAGATTTTTCCAGCCATCTACTGCACTTATTTACAAGGCAAAAGATAGTGATGAAATTCAAGTCGCATTTATTGTTGATGACATCCTATCGAGCGAGCATGAGGCTACCTTCGCTCGTTCAAATGGAGCCAAGAAAATTAGAAGCCAGATTCTTGATGCTTTGCAGGAAAATGAGCCTCTCAAACTTGCAAAAGAGATTTTAGGAAACGACTTTGTAAATAATCATTTGGAGAATTTAGTCGATCTAGATAATGTAGCTGAGGAAGTAGCTTTAGTTACCTCTCAAATAGAATCTGAGATAAAATCTACACAGGAGCAGCTAGATCGGATAGATGATGTCAATGAAAAAGATGAATTACGTCAAGAATTGCACGAAAAGGATGAAAGGATAGCAGAACTTAAAGCTCAACTAGATTTTGTTATTTCTTCTTGTCCTATACGTTTGCTAGAAATGTACGATCATCGTCCTCTACTAGAAGAGGCTTTGAAAGACACTCAGGAACGTTTAATGATTATTTCTCCGTGGATTCGGGCTAATTCAGTCAACCGATGGTTTCTTCAGGAGTTTGAGAATCTACTGAAACGAGGAGTCCAAGTTTTTATTGGATATGGTTTGGGAGAGAAAGACGAAAATCGTTATTCACAAGATATTAAGGTTGAAAAAGCTCTACAAAAATTAGCAAACCGATACTCTACATGCTTCACACTTAAACGCTTGGGAGATACCCATGCTAAGATCCTTATCTCAGATACTAATTTTGCGGTTACCACCAGTTTTAATTGGCTATCATTCAAGGGCGAACGAGATCGCACATTTCGTGATGAGCGTGGGACATTAGTTTCTGATTGTCAGAAAATCGATGAGTTATTCGATAATTTGCTCAGACGGTTCACTAATTCATGAAAACAAAAGTGGAGCGATCGCAACCATAGCACTGACTCCCGCGATACTGACTCCCAAAGTTGCTTAACTCCTGAGTAAGAAGATTGCATTGTATCTGGACATTACCGCAGAAAAACTTCTGGGTGTAGAACGAGAACGCTATATACAGCGCTTTGCGCTGGGGAATAGGGAATAGGGTTGTGGTACATAGCTTTGAGGATTCAAACTTGTGTTTCATAACAGCGCAAAGTGCTGTATCTCAACAAGAGATATATAGTGTTCTCAAATTGGCAAAATGAGAACGACACGATTGCGATTGACGGTAAACCGTATTTGAATAAATTCCAGTTACCCACTTTTTCAAGCCGGATTTTCTGAATTAGAGAAGATGATTGATATGGCACTCTATCCTAGGGCAAACCCTGTATCGGGTCGCTTGACGGGAGAGTGAAAGCCCAGAACAATGTCATGATGGGGAATACCGCAATCGAGAAACTGTTTTATGTCAAGTCTCAACACTTCTGCCCTATTCCCTATTCCCTATTCCTTGTTGCCATTTGCCACGCACTAAGCGAATTTCATCATAAGTATAGGACTCTCCCAAGGCTTCTTTAAGCAAGGTTAAAGAGACTGCGCCGCGCTTTTCTAGCACTTTGATAATCTTCTCTTGTCTTTCGGGTTCGACCAAGGTGTCTAAATCTACGGGTTGATTTAATTCAATTAAGTCTGATAAATGCTTAATAATAGTTGTTGTTCGTAATTCTCGGCGATCGGCAATTTCCTTAATACTGAAGCCTTCCTGATGAAGTTCTAAGGTTACCTTTTGAGTTTCTGAAGGTTCATTACTACTGGGAGGAGGAGGCGCAGGTTCTGTAAATTCTACTAATCCCTGTTCCTGACAGTATTGGCAAATTTCTCCTAGAAAGCGTTCCCCATATTGCCGTAATTTATAACTGCCGACTCCAGAAACTTGGGATAAGGCAGTGAGGCTTTGGGGACGACGTTGGGCCATTTGCATAAGGGTTGAATCAGCAAAGATCACATAGGGGGGAACACCTTGTTCATCGGCTACTTGTTTGCGGAGTTTTCTGAGGTTTTGGAATAATAACTCGGCTTCTCTGGCTAAAGACGAAACCTTTTGTTCTTGCTTGCGTTTCGGGGGAATGGCAATTAAAACTTCCCGTTGACGACGCATAACTGCCCAACTTTGGGGATTAAGCTTAAGGATACTGTAACCATCTGTAGTTTGACTGAGAAGACCTTGATTGAGGAGCGATCGCCCCAACAATCGCCATTCATCCTTACTCCGGTCTTTTCCGATACCATGGGTCGAGAGTTTGTCATGACCATTGCGTAACACTTTCTCACTCATGGAACCCCTGAGTATATCAATAATATAGGTCATGCCAAAGCGCTCTTTACATCGAGCGACACAAGAGAGGAATTTCATCGCCTCAACTGTCCAATCTTGCGTGGGTTTGGGGTTCAAACAATTATCACAACCTTGGCAATTCCCCTCTAAATGTTCGCCAAAATATCGTAAAATAATTGACCGACGACAATCCGTCGCATCAGCATAATCAATCACCTGGCGTAACTGTTGACGGGCGATACGCTGTTCATTTTCATCACTCTTCTGCTCAATAATCCAGTCAACTCGCTTCACATCCCCATAACTCAAAAACATTAAACACCGAGCGGCTTCCCCATCTCGTCCCGCGCGTCCTGCTTCTTGGTAGTAACTTTCTAAACTGCGAGGAATATCGTAATGCACGACAAATCGCACATCGGGTTTATTAATTCCCATACCAAAAGCAACCGTGGCCACCATAATTTGCACATCATCCCGAATAAACCGGTTTTGGTTATTTTGACGCACCGAATCTTCTAATCCTGCATGGTAGGGAAGGGCTGAAACTCCGTCCTTTTGCAGACGTTGGGCCAACTCATTCACCTGACGACGGCTGAGACAATAAACAATTCCTGACCCCCCAGACTGAATCATTTGAAACAGTTCAGCGTAACTTTGGCGTGTTTTCGTCCGCACCTCATAGAAAAGATTGGGACGGTTAAAACTGGCTATATGCACATAGGGATGCTGAAGATGGAGTTGTTGGACAATATCTCGACGCACCCGGTCAGTTGCCGTAGCAGTGAGGGCAATAATAGGCACTTGGGGATACCAGCGCCGAAACTGGGCCATTTGCCGATATTCGGGGCGAAAATCATGACCCCATTCGGAGACACAATGGGCTTCATCGACGCTAAATGCAGAGATACCGACCGTTTCCTGTATGCTATCCAGAAAGGGCTGAAACCACTCGGCCATCAGGCGTTCGGGCGCGATGTACAGGAGCTTGATTTTACCGTTGAGGATGGCCGTTTGTCGCGATCGCACTTCTTCAGCGCTCAAGGTACTATTAAGAAACGTAGCCCCAATCCCATTATCCTGCAACGCATCCACCTGGTCTTGCATCAGAGCAATGAGGGGAGAAACCACCAACGTTATCCCAGAGTGCAAGAGAGCGGGAAGTTGAAAACAGAGGGATTTTCCCCCTCCTGTGGGCATAATCACTAATACATCCTGGTTTTGCAGCGTCGTTTCAATAATGTCCTTTTGGCCCGGACGAAACTGATCGTAACCAAAATAGTGCTTGAGGGTTTCCTCTAAGGTGGAGACTGGAGCCATAATCAACAGGGTAGAGGCGATCAATCTGATTTTAGCTTAACCAGAGCGAAGGAGGCAGGGCGATCGCCCTTTAGTCATCTGAGCTTTCTTACTCCCTTTACCCTGTATTACTCAGTTTCCCAAACTCCCCAGGCTTCAAGTTGTTCCTTAATTAAGTCCATGGGATAAACAACTCCGGTTTCACTGATGGCTGGAGTAAACAGAGTTTCGTGTTCTGTGCGACTCTCTCCCACATTGCCTAAGATAGCGACGACTTGTCGATCTTGATTGAAAATGGGGCTACCTGCATATCCTTGGGTTAAATTTGCCTCAATTTCAAGGGGTTGAGCATCGGTATCTAAACTGCCACTAACCGTTTGCCAAGGGTCAGCATTGAAGGGATGGCCAATTAATTCTACGTCGCGATCGCCTAATTCGGTACTGATCTCTAAGGGTTGAATCGTTTCCGGAATTCCGGCCACTTCTAAAACGACTAAATTCGTGGCAGCTTCTTCTGGGGTAATATGCATGAGTTTGGCGCTGTAGCGGGGTAGAAGTTCGGCTTCTGAAGGTTGGAAAAATTCTACTTGAATCTGGTCGTTTTCTAAGGAAGAAGCATGGGCTATCGCCTCCCGACTGGCGACTACCAAGGCCCGATCCTCCGTCCGTTGCACGACCCAACCCGTGCCAATATTCACGCCATTAGCAATGGGGGTGATAATCCGAGCAATAGGGGCTAAAGGCGACAAGGTTTCTGGGTTCTCTGAAACCTCATTTTCATCCTCTGAAGCGTTAGAGGTCTCTTCTAGAGCCAATAACCGTTGGGATTCGAGCAGATTGTAGTGGGCCTGCACCCCATTTGGGTCTTGGTTGATGGCGTTTTCATAGGCTGCGATCGCCTCTGGCAATTTCCCCAACTGTTGCCAAGCATAGCCCAAAGCCATATACACGCGATAATCTTCTTGTAGCTTAACGCCGACTTGGTAGACTTCCACCGCTTGCTGCCAATCTTCCTGTTGATAATAAATATCGCCCAAGGCAAAATAGGCAGAGATCTCAAAATCATCAAGTTGTATCGCACTTTTATAGGCTTCGATCGCCTGCTCTTGCTGATTATTTTCTTGCAGAGCATTCCCTAATCCCACATAAGTGGACGGATAGCGCGATCCCAGGTTAATGGCCTCATTATAAATGGCGATCGCCTCTTCCACATTGCCCAATTTCAGCAATACATCGCCCAAATCATTATAAACCGGCACAGAATCCGGCTTCAGTTTCAGGGCAATCCGAAATTGAGCGATCGCCGGCTCTAAATCCCCCAATTCAGTCAACACATTGCCCAAATTCCAATACACCCCAGGCAAATTTGGATTTAGCTCAATGGCTTGTTCATATTGAGTTTTAGCCGCTTCCAACTGATCGTCTGAACGTAGGGCGTTCCCCAACCCCACATAGGCAAAAGCATAATTCGGATCGACCTCGATCGCCTTCTCATAAGCCGCGATCGCCTCTTCTAGTTTATTCTGATCTCGCAAACGATTCCCCAGCCCCAAGTAAGCAGGTGCATTATTCGGGTCTTGTTCAATAACCTGTCGCCAAATCTCCTCAGCCGCTTGAAAATTTCCCGCCTTCCGTGCTTCTTCTGCTTGGCGAAACAACTCCTGTAACTCTTGTCCCCAAGCCAATTGAGGATTTAAAACCATGCCAAAACTTAACAGCATTGCCCAGATTTTTATTAAACCCCGCCCCTTTTGTTGAATCATTATGGTTCTTCCCTCATTTCAATCGGCAACTATTCTCCTCTTTTAAGCCACCACTCGCCAAATTTTCACGGTATGATCGAAACTTCCCGTGGCCATGGTGTCACCGTTGGCACTGATGGCTACCCCAACCACATAATTCAGGTGATCGGTAAAGGTTTGCAATAAGTTGCCTGTCTGCAAATCCCATAACTTTACTGTACAATCATCACTGGCACTGGCGAGAACCTTGTTATCTGCTGTAATGATCGCCGAAGTTACAGCCGCTGTATGCTCTGAAAGCACTTGTTCCACTTCTCCGGTTTCCAAATTCCATAAGCGAATGGTCTGGTCGCTACTTCCACTGGCTAACCGTTGACCATCTGGACTAATGGCAACCGATCGGACGCGATCGCTATGGCCAGTTAACGTATAGAGTAACTCTTTGCGGTCTAAATTCCACAACTTAATCGTTTGATCGTTACTTCCCCCGCTAATTTTATCCCCTTGGCGACTGATAGCAATCGAACGAACTCCTCCGGCATAGCCTGCTAATGTGCTGGTTAACTCTCCCGTTTTCCAATTCCACAGCTTAATCGTCTTATCCTCACTGCCTCCGGCCACAATTTGATTGTCGGGAGTAATGGCTACCGTCCACACTTCTCCAGAATAGCCCGCCAGAGTACTCATCAATTCCCCTGTTTTTAGATTCCAGACCTTAATCGAGCGATCGCTACTGCCACTCGCTAAAATTTCTCCATCCGCAGAAATGGCTATGGATAAGACTGAACCACTATGGCCCATCAGAGTTCTAGCCAGTTCTCCCGTTTCCCCATGCCAAACTTTAATTGTTTGGTCATTACTGCCACTTGCCACCCATTGGCCATCACTAGAAACGGCGATCGCCCGAACCGGCCCGTCATGTTCCCCAGTATACACGCAAGAAAAAAGCTGATAACTCTCTAGCTTAAAGGCTTCTATAGCTTGCCGGGCCTTCACCGATCCACTACGTTTGAGTAATAAATAAGCTACTCGCTTAACGGCAATAGATGGATCTTGTAGTGCTCCAATGATTAAATCTAACCCATCTGAGCCAATTTGAGATTGGGCTAATTCCAGTAACTCTTGAGTTTGGCTCAGTTCCTGTTGCAACCGGGTTTGAGTTTGCTGCAACTCCATCAGCGTTTCTCCCCCATCCGTCTGATTGACTAACAACGCCTGGAGTTGGGCTGGACTAATTTCTTCTATTTGAGAATATACTTGAGACAGTTGACTTTGAAGTAGCGATCGCTCTTGGGTGGCTAACTCTAACTGAGACTGTACTTCCCCCAGTTTTGACTGTAACCTCACTCG
Source organism: Roseofilum reptotaenium CS-1145 (assembly GCF_028330985.1). Lineage (NCBI taxonomy): Bacteria > Bacillati > Cyanobacteriota > Cyanophyceae > Desertifilales > Desertifilaceae > Roseofilum > Roseofilum reptotaenium. Next base: position 56,961 of record NZ_JAQMUE010000034.1, read on the forward strand.
CGAGGCTAATTCCCTAGCCCTAGCCCAAACCCCTTTAGCCCAGGCTAAACGTAGGCGTTCTCGTTGCAGGAGGACTTGTAGTACTTGGTCGGGAATAGACTCTGGAGTTAAATCCCAACCACAGGTTTTACAGAGTTTCGTGGTTCCTTCAATATACTCTGTACCACAAACAGGACAATTGGTCACAGACCCTCCCTCAGCGATCGGCAACAGGACAAACAGTTAAATCTTACATTCGGGGCCCATAAACCCCACCCTTGAGAAATGAGATTCAAAAACCAACCTCCTCTCATTTAAAATAAAGACCTCTCATCTGGCAAGCCTTTAGGTTCCTATACAACCTGACCTTCTCACAATCCGTAGGAAAGTACACCTGCAAGAAAATCCATCTACTCCTTAGTTCATCTGTCATCCCTGTTATGGCCAATCAAGAACATTTCGCTTTACTTCATGAAGGAATAGACACTTGGAATGCTTGGCGCAAGAGTCATCCTGAAATTGTACCGGATCTCAGGGGAGCAACCTTAAAAGAAGGGAATTTTAATGGCATTAATTGGAGTGGAACCCATTTAGAAGAAGTTAATTTAAGTGGGGCATTTTTGAGTAAAGCTGATTTAAAAGGAGCGATGGTTCGCCATGCATGTCTGAGTGGAATTAATTTAAGTGATTCAGATTTAAGTCATGCTAATTTGAGTGGATCATTACTCAATCAAGCTAATCTCAGACGGGTGAATTTGAGTTATGGGATGTTAAGACGAAGTGATTTAAGTCAATCTTTTTTTACTCAAGCTAATTTATCCCATGCTAATTTGTTTGAGAGTAATTTAATGGGTGCATTCTTGAATCAAGTTGATTTTTCTCATGCTAACTTGGTGGCTGTGGATTTAACTCAAGCGTTCTTAAATCAGGCAAATTTAACCGCAGCCGAGTTATTTCAAGCTGACTTAGAGCGAGCCTTTTTAAGTGAATCTCTGCTGTGTCGAGCTAATCTTTCTAAGGCCAATCTTTACCGCGCTGATTTAAGTGATGCCAATTTACGCGAGGCCGATTTCACCCGTTCCAATGTCCAGGATGTTACCTGGAAAGGTGCGATTCTAACTCATACAGAGTTTAATCACACCAAAGGTATTCCCATACCTTTGCGCTTTGATTTTAAGAATTTAGGGGCTTTGTTTCTAGATTAAGTAAAGGGGGGATTATACTATAAATTGTATTACCCATTACCAGCGCGTAGCGCTCCAATTTTTGATTGGAAAAACTCTTCTAAGGATTGACGTGCTAACTTTAATTCCAGTAATTCAGCATCCATTAACCGCAAACTGGCAATAAAATCATAGGGATTGCCTTGAACTTCACCTGTCCAACAGCCGCGATCGAAAGAGAGATTGGGAATCCAGCGCTTAATGACTTCTAACGATCCTCCTTTGCCTCGTGCTTGGTAGGATTGCGCGTGACCTAATAATTCATCTAATGAACCACAACAAATTAAGTCACCTTGAGATAAAATGGCGATGCGATCGCACACCTGTTCCACATCCGATAAAATATGGGAGTTAAAGAACAGGGTTTTGCCTTGTTTTTTCAGGGATAAAATAATTTCACGAATCTGATAGCGGCCGATGGGATCTAACCCGGACATGGGTTCATCGAGAAAGACGACTTCTGGATCGTTGATTAAGGCTTGGGCAAACCCAATGCGCTGTTTCATTCCCTTGGAATATTGGCGCAGTTGTTTATTTTTTGCCGTTTTAATATCTAATCCAACTTGCTCTAAGAGTTCGGGGATACGGGAGCGAGTAACTGTTGTGGGGATTTGAAATAAACCAGCGGTGAAGTGCAAAAATTCCCAACCCGTGAGATAATCGTAATAGTAGGCGTTTTCAGGCAAATAGCCGATCCGTTGCTTGATGTTGCGATCGCCTAACGGACGACCCAACAGAACGCCTCGTCCAGAACTAGGCTGTACAATTCCCAGTAATGTCTTCAGTAGTGTCGTTTTGCCTGCACCATTGGGGCCGAGCAAACCAAAAGTTTCGCCAGGATACACCTTCAGAGAGCAAGATTTGAGGGATTGAATTTTCTGGTTTAACCAAAACCCCGTCCGGTAAACCTTACTCAAATCCCAGGTTTCAATCACACAAGTGGTTTCTTCAGTCATAGGTCAACTCACGAGGTAATACAGCACTTTCCGATTCGCCAACATGACACGCGCGGCAGAAAGGCAATCGGTAATGGGTAATGGGAAAAGCATCGTTAAACCTTTTCCTAAACGTCCCACTGTTTTGGACTGACTACCTCCCATTACCCCCATTCCTGATCGCCCATTACTTTTTCCAGGGTCTAGCACTCGATCTAAATCATAAACCATTCAGTCAGACTAATATCCCCAAGGGCAACCTTGACTGAAAAGCGATCGCCACGTTCAGCGCTAAAATCGAGTTGCATAGATTTCGTCCTTCGAGAAGAGGCTTGCATGACGACCTCATCTTGATCGTCTAGAATGGACAGTTGCAGGTCTGAGGGTAAATGGGATTGGCTTCCCAGGGGATAGACTTGAACAGAAATATCAAATTCTTCATTTGCCATCGGATGAATACCCATGAATAATCCGATTGGCTTACCTTTGGGGTCTAATTGTAGCTTTTTTCCCCGTTCACAGAGGGTAGGCGCAGAAGCGGTAGCACTGGGACTTCTAAAATTTAACGCGAATTGGGGTTCAGAGGTTGAGCATAATTCCCTCCAAGTGCGCCAACCGGATTCAACAATATTATCTAACCATTGGGTGAGCATTACAGGATGCAAGTGTTCCAAAAGGGTATCCAGGGGATAAAATTCAGTTAATGGGACTTCTGAGTAATAGACATGAGGTAGATATCCGATAAGTGTAGCTTCCGTGAGGTCTGAGTTGAGTTGAATGGCAATATAGGCTAGGCGCTCGCCCCAAGTATCTGGAGGAATAACACACCGAGATTCTCCCGGTAAAACGGGACGACATTCGACCCGACCTTTGCCCTCAATCCATAAGTCAGCACTATTAGAAAGTGATTGTAAAATCAGGTTACTACTGTCAGAGGCTTCCCAATTAGGAGCGAGATCAAACCATTGTAAGTAAGTTTTCACTGCCTGAATTGCTAACGTATTCAGATAGACCTGTTTCGCCTTACGGGGATCGGCTTGATTTTGGGAGCATATGGATGCCTGTTCATGGGCAGTCAGGGTTAAGGGAATTGCGATCGTAGGATTAGTTTTCATCATCGTTTGAGTTGGGGATAGGTTGGGACAAAATGTAGGTTTGAATTTGGTCAGAAAACTTAGCTAAACACCGATGATAAAACCGATTTAGCGTTGCTAGGGGAATTCCCAATTGATCGGCCGTTTCTTGCCAGGAGTAACCTTCAATTATTCTCAGGGCTAAAAATTGAAAATTAGCAGAGGGTTTTCCCATCACGTGCGTCTTCTGAAAGAGTCCGTCTGGATCGACACGAATCGATGCAATCACCTGTTCCGAGACTAAGGGCATTCGTTCTGGATAGATTTGTTCTAAAGTGACGGGATTTTCGGCTTGATTAAACTGTTTTTCTAAGTCATCAATGCTGAGTCTTTGCACGCCCCTAGGAATGCTTTGCAAAACCCAACGAGAAGCTTCAATGAAAAATCGTTTTTCTAAGAGATAGTTTGCCCATTGCAAGACTTCACCTTTATCCGGATCGTAATCATCAATCCGGTGGCAAAGATGGTAAAACAGTTGCTGTTTAGCTTCTGCATAAATCTCTGCATAGTGGTTCTTAAATTGATTACGCCTGGGTCTGGCTAGTTGATTGGAGTCGATCAGAGTCCGGATTAGTTGTTCCAAAAGCTGCTTCCGGTACAGGCTTCCAGGAGGATGTTGTTTGGCGGCGATCGCCAAGGGTTTCAACGTTTGGTCTAACTCTGTTAAGTCTGGTAACTCTGCCATGCCTTCCGTACTAATGAGAGAACCTCTAAGGATAAGGTGCTGCATGACACCTCTATAGGGTTCTCAGTTTTTTCGGGCGGTTTTTATGCAGACTTTACAAAAATTTACATTTCTATGGCTCAATATTACGTTTTGTTACAATTACTGCCAGTTTTGCATAAAATCCTAGGGATTTTTCTGAGAGATCTAATGAAGGCCTCATTAAGCTTTCCAGGTTTTGGTGTTCTCTAGGAGTTCCGTCCCATGATTTTGATTCGCGATCTTGTCAAGCAAACCCTGATGACTGGATATCTCTCACGCACGACTGAAGAGCAGCTTCGATATCTTCTCCAATGTACGCACTACGGAATTGAAGATGTTCAAGCCTTTTACCAACTCCAACGGGGAGTCTTAACTGGGAGCGTTACACAAGAGTCTCGTAGTGCGCTCTATAGCGCTACGCGCTGATAATGGGTAACGATAATGGGTAATGGGAGAGATATACCCTTAACAAGGGGCCCTCAGCCCCTTGTCTCCCAAGGATCGATGGATGGTTCAGGTTAAACAGAAATGGCCTCAAGTGTGATTGAGCTTTAAGCAAACAAGCTGCGAATCTCTTCGATACGTTTGCGGTTGACTCCTAAATCTGATTGACCTAACCGAGAAGCCGATCTCACCTGGATAACTTGGGCTGTTTGATCCACATAAAATTCCACATCATCGACATATCCCATAAGCTGGCTGGTAAACTCAGCATAAAGATAATTCTCTGATTCAGTAATCATGGCAGTTCGGGGCATTTTCTGGATAATTGATTTCAGTTTATTCAGAGCTTCTGAGGGAGTGCCCGCATAGGAGAATGGTTGAATATAATGTTGAGTATCTGTGGTTTCACATTGGCTACAAACACAATTGGGAGAAGATGGACAAGGGGCAAGTTTTCCTTCTTTAACGCCTAGATTAGTGGGCCGTTTTCCAGCAAATGAGAACATAAAATTAGAAAAGATGATTCCATGCAGACAACTTAGGTATGCTACCATTCCAGGAATAACTTTTAATTTTTAATTTTTGATTTAACTAGAGGCACTGGTATAGTAACGTAAAGCGAATTTCCAGAAGGCATTGGATAGGATTAATAAGGCGATCGCCAGCAGTAAAGAACCGATGAACCACGTTATGTTGATCTCTCCTAACAGTGCTTGGGCGGGAACAGTCGTTAAAAAGGCAACAGGAACGACAAAGGTAAAGAAAACCCGATAGGCAACGGGATAAGCGATAACTGGATAGCGTCCAGCATCTAAAAGTGCTCTGAGTACTTCTGTAATATTATAAATCTTGACAAACCAGACGCTAGTTGTACCTAGAAGAAACCACAGGCTATAAAGAATTAAAATACCGAAAAATAGGGGAAATAAGCCTAAAATGAAGTCAGAGATGACTAAATTGAGCCGATTCCCCGCATAGAGAATAACCCCTAAGCCGAAAGCTACATCGGGTAATCCCCAAGGGGAAATCATCCGTGTCGAGAGCCAAAATTGGGTGCTAATGGGTTTGAGCAGCACAAAATCTAGGGTTCCTTTTTCTACCTGGTCTACGATGCGATTGAGATTAGGTGCAAGAAAGGCATTAGAAATGCCTTGCAGCAGGGTAAAAAATCCCATCACCAATAAAGCTCGTTCCCATGACCAACCGTCAAATGTATAGCCAGTTCGGTAAAATAAAAACAGTCCAAAGATTCCACCAACAAGATTACCAAGACTGGTGAGGGTGGCAATGGCAAAATTCAGGCGGTATTCAAGTTCAGCGGCAATGGAAGTTGTCCAAAATAACTGAAGTAGCTTAATATGTTGCATTACTTAATCGATTTTAATCGCTTTAAATTTCGCGGTAAATGATTGTTCTTTGACAAGATTTGAGATTCAGAAACTCTTCATCATCGATCACTCCAATAATTGAGAACCCTTGCTGATGATGGAAGTTGAGTGAACGATGATTGGTAATGGGTTGGGTGACAATAAACCCCGATAAGACTGAACCGGGAAGAGTTTTATAGAGAAACCGATACAGAGACTGGGCAACTCCTTTTCCTGTCCAACCTGGTTTAGTGACTAAGACTTGGATGTAGTAATGGCGATCGCTCATGAGGCGATCGCTATAATCTTCTCCTGTCCAGCGAATCGTTTCCAAGATCTGGGGTGTAATTTGGGGTTGCGAAAGCGCCACCAAGCCCACAATTTCCGCTTGCTCCTCTGGTGCTAAAGTGGCTAAAAAATAACGAGTTCCCTGCTTCATATGCTCATGAACTTGCTCCTGGGTAATTTCTGCCAGTAAGAAACCCCCACTAGAATCACGGATCTGAGTGCGAGCTTGGGAACTATGAAGATCAGCAATCGCTTGAATATCAGAAGTCTGGGCTTCTCGGATGTGAAAATGATTCATAACCCTATTATACGAAGGTTATTTACTTTATGACACTTAAAGCACTTTAGCATATCATTGAATGGTGTTGAGGAGGAAGCCATGAAGATCAAGTCAGTCCTAATGAGAACTATCTATGGATTATTTCTATTGGCATTAAGTTTATTTCCCTGGTCACAAAGACCAGCCAGAAGTGCAGAGAAGATGTATTTTACCTATGGTCCTTTAGAATTTGCGATGTCGGTAGATGCTCTCGATACGTTTGCGAAAACGGGAGAAATTACCCCGGATTTCAAGTTTTATGCCCAATTTCTGGAACCCGAAGATCTTCAAGAGTTACAATTATTACTACAACAAAAGTTTAATTTAAGTCCGGTAGCAGTTTCTCAGATGACCTATACTGCTATGGGAGAAGAAGTTTTGAAACGCTTAGGATATTTGGTACAAACTCAAAAGCGTCAAAATGGGTTTTATGCGCTCAGATCTGCCTTAATCTTAGCTGCCGATGATCCAGAAGGATTAACGTTAGTCAACATTATGCGTTATTTTCCCAGTCAAGGGATTCGGATTAATACTGGTGTGGTTTTTGAATTGCAGAACCTATTAAGCACGTTTTTTCAGTATCGAGATTCTACGGTACAAACGATTATTGAACAAGCAAAGGCAGAGGCGACTTTAAATCCGATTGCTGAGAGTCTACCGGATATCCTGAAACTTGGCCCCTTCAGGGTTCGCGAACAGAATTTAATTGTCAAAACCCGAGATTTTTTAGAGTCAGATATCGATCTCTATTTACCGGAAAATCAAGATCAAGTGGTCCCTTTAATTGTCATTTCCCATGGATTTGGCTCGACACGGAGCAATTTTGTTTACTTAGCTCAATATCTTGCCTCCTATGGATTTGCGGTTGCTATTCCTGAACATATTGGTTCTAATTTAGCGTATCGACAAGCTCTCTTAGAAGGGCTGTTGAATACAGAGATTTATCCGAATGAATTTGTCGATCGCCCCTATGATATTAAACTCTTATTAGATGAGTTAGAAAAATTACAAGCTGAAGGAGTGACTTGGTCGCAAGGCATTAATGTCGAAAGTGTCGGCATCTTAGGTCACTCCTTGGGCGCAACAACAGCATTATCCTTAGCTGGAGCAGAGTTAAATCGAGAACGTATGCGCCAGGAATGTACGTTGGATAATCCCATGTTAAATGTATCGGTACTCTTGCAATGTCGAGCTAATGAGGTCAATAGGGATGAGCAACAGTTACACGATCCTCGTGTTCGAGCGGCGATCGCTGTTTATCCTCTTAGTAGTGTGATTTTTGGCCCAGAACAAATTGGTCAAATTGATGTGCCTACCCTACTAATGGCTAGTAGTCATGATGTAGTGACTCCCGTGGTGACTGAACAAATTTATCCTTTTTTATGGCTGAAACACCCAGAAAAATACTTGGCGTTAATGGTTCCAGGGAGCCATTTTTCCGTCAGTGCCCCCACCGAAAATAATAATCCCTTCGCCACAGAATCTGCTCAAGAAAAACCCAGAGATAATACTGTGGGCATTAATGCCATGAAGAGCTTAAGTTTAGCCTTCTTGAAAGTCTATTTAGCTCAAGATGACTCTTATTTACCCTATCTGAGTGCCAGTTATGCCCAAACTCTGAGTGCAGAAACCCTACAACTGAATTTAATTCAGTCCTTAGACGCTGAACAATTAGAGCAAGCCTATGGACAAGAATTACCGATTCCAGTAGTTCAGCCCATCAGTCAGAGTAATGAGTAATGAGGGAGAGTATGATAAAGTTTAGATCTTAAATTCTTCAATTTGGGCAAAATGTTCCTGAATCAGTTGATGGGGAAATTGATAGCGATCGCCAATTTTTTGAATCAACCCCTTACTACTGGCATAGTTCAGAAAGCGCCGATTATCCCAAGGCATCAGATCCTCGCGATAGAGCTGATATCGAAGCATAAACGTCCGCAATGACGGCAAGCTAATTAGAATCCCCAGTCCTGCCAAAACGGTGCCCAGAATTAAGCTCATCATTAACCCTAACCCTAATCCTTCAACTAAAGCAGCAATAATCACCCCACAAATTGCGCCAAATAACAAAGCTGTCGCTATACCCACTCCAATTTGGTAATGCCGATTTTGTTCCGGGGCTTGGAAATAGCCAGCATTCACATCCACGCTCGCAAAATTGGTGCGATTTTCCTTTTGCATCCATTTGGCTAAAGCAATTAACCAATGTTTGGTCTCTTCTGGTTTGGGTCGTTGCTCGGAACGATACCATTGCCGTTCGTCAGAAGGTAGATCTTGGGCTAACAAACGACGTAAATAGGCATTGAAGAGATAGCGATATTGCTGCTCCGAGTCAGAAATTCTCGCCCAAGCATGGATTAAAATTTCTTCATCGGCTAGGGTCATTAAGTTCAAAAAAAGAGGAGTTTTAGCTAATGACATAAGTCCCTTGTATTCATGTAAACTATGCCACAGCTCTCGACTTCTGGCTTGGAATAAATAGTCTTTAATCTGTGTGGGATTGAGCGGTTTTAACCAAACGGCTCCTTGAAGTTTTAGCCGAGTAGGACAGCGCTTATAGGAATCAATTCTTGATCCTAGGATGAGATGGAGAGACTGTTGGGTATTGGCTCGGAGTTCTTTAATCGCTTGTAGGGTTTGATTTTGACGATCAAACGATAGGGTATCTAGATTATCTAAGATGACGAGAATTTGTCCTTGAAACAACCATTTCTTCGCAACTTTACGAGGTAGTTCATACTTCAGGAAACTTTGCTCAATCAACCAAGCGCTTAAGGTATATTTGTACCATTGGGATAAATCAAACAGTAGGGGAATCGGTTGATGGTTATAGGTTTGAGCGCGTGCAATCGCCTCATCTGCCAATTCTAATAACGTGGTGGTTTTCCCGCTACCAATATTGCCGAGCACGACCCAAACGCCTCCCGTCTGATCGAACAGGTTAAAGGGGCTGGTGCTGGGGTCTAATTGGGTGGTGGGTGAACCACTCAGTTTCACCTGAATATCCCCCGGCCGTCCGACTCCTAATGGGTTCGGTTCATTACTCAAAGCAGTGAGTACCTGATGATGTAAAGATTGACTCAAATGCGCCTGGACATCATGGCGTACCTTAAGAAGGAGCTTGTGTCGAATCCGAGTCTGCTGGCGATCGCCAAAAGTCATGATCAATTAACAATTAACAATGGGTCTTGGTTGGTTATCCTAAATCATCGTCAACCTTTAAGCTGCCGTCAAGAATCTGGATTTGAGTCTCGATCTTCCCCTAGGGGACGATGACCATCGGGTAGTACCGTCGTTGGATCAACAATGGCATCTGTCAGATCTGCACCTTGCGATCGAAATAAATCGCATCGTTGCAAATTGGCCTGCTGGAATTGAGCCGATTTTAGTTTTGCCCCTCGAAGGTTAACCCCGTAAAGATTTGCCTTCTCTAGATTGGCATAGGATAAATCTGCATTTTGCAGGTTAGCATAGGATAGATCTGCGCCTCTTAAGTCGGCATAACGAAGATTAGCCCGAGACAAATTTGCCGATCGCAGTCGAGCCTGGGATAAATTAGCCCCATGGAGTTGAGTATCGCTCAATAAGCTCCCTTCTAAATCTACATCAGCTAAATTCCCTTGACTTAGATTGCTATAGGGCAGGTAAGCTTGAGTTAAGTTACTCCCTTGAAAATTAATTTTCCTTAAGTCGGCATCAAACAAGTTCAGTTGCACTCCCTCAATTCCTTCAAAATCCCGTCTTCCCTGTGCATATTGTTTGAGTAGAGCCTCTGAGCTGATTTTCTCCATTTTGCTTGTTATCTTGGAAACAGTCTATGATTTACTGCTTGATGCCAAGCAGTCCTAAAACAATAAGTAAAAATGCTTATTAAATGGCCAAAATAACCTACCCTATTTTTGTGCGAATTTTAGGGTTTCATAACTTTTTTTTAAGATTTGTAACGTAACAGGCATTTCTGTTTAACATTATCTTCATCTGCAACGGCCCATGTCTCAACCCAACTCTCCTTCCCACTCGATCGCTCAACACTATCATCAACGCACCAAATACGACCCGGACACAATTGGTCAGAAAAGCCAGGGACTCAACTGGGAAGATCAACCCATTCCCTTCAAAGAGTATAAACTGGGAACCTCTATTGACCTCAAGCCCTATCTGAGTCCCGATACCCATGAGCAAGACTGGCAAAACTTATCCCGGTTCCTCCTGTGTAGCTACGGCATCACGGCTAGGGTTCCTACCCTCATGGGTGAATCCTTCTACCTGCGTTCAGCTCCTTCTGCGGGAGGATTATATCCAGCCGAAGTTTATCTGATCTCCCAAGGTACATCCCTACTCAAACCTGGTCTCTATAACTATCAGTGCAAAACCCATAGTCTACTCCACTATTGGGAGAACCCAGTTTGGGAAGGCTTAAAAACGGCCTGTTTTAACCATCCTGTCCTCAACCAAACTTCTGTGGCGATCGCCCTAACTGCCGTCTTTTACCGCTCTTCCTGGCGGTATCAAGACCGCGCCTACCGCCGAATCTGCCTGGATAGCGGCCATCTCTTAGGCAACCTTGAACTCGCTGGAGCGATGTATGGATATCGTCCCTATCTCATTGGTGGATTCACTGACGATCTGATCGATGAACTCCTCTATCTCAATCCGGAAACAGAAGGAACCCTCGCCATCCTGCCCCTAGTCCCCTACACTAAACCAGACATTCCTCCACCGTCTCCTCCCAGCGCTCTGCCCTCCGAGACACAAACGGACTATCCTACCCTTCCGGAAGGAAAGCTCTTGGAATACCTGCATCAAAGTACCCGCATCTCTGCCAACCCTCTTCCCAAACCCGATCTCACCCCCCTAGACTCAGAGGATAAATACAATTTTCCTTTTTGCTTAAAAGTTTCCACCACCAGCCGACCTCTCAACTTGGGAGACTTAGGGAGTACGCCCCCTCGGGCTACAGAGGAAGCCCCTTCCCTAGAAAATACGATCCTCCAGCGTCGTTCTACCCGTTCGTATACAGGCGCTGACCTATCCTTAGCTGAATTACGGGCGCTTTTAGACTTTACGTATCAACCCCAAAACTATCAAGACCAGTATCTCGATCCCACTCCGGACTATTTCGACCTCAGCTTATTAGAAACCTTTCTCGCTGTTTCTGGAGTGAATGGATTAGAAGAAGGATGTTATTATTATGCTCCCAGAGCGCAAGAACTGCGGCAAATTCGATTTAAGAACTTTCGCCGAGAGCTACATTATTTGTGTTTGGGACAAGATTTAGGTCGAGATGCCGCCGCAATTATTGTTCACACTGCTGACTTAGGGAAAGCGGTAGCTAAATATGGCGATCGCGTTTATCGTTATCTCCATATGGATGCCGGTCATCTTGGACAACGGGTTAACCTAGCTGCCATTCACCTCGGCTTGGGAGTCAGTGGGATTGGTGGTTTTTTCGACGATCAGGTCAATGAAGTGCTGGGAATTCCTGTCGATGAGGCAGTCATCTATATCACTACCCTAGGTCGTCCGCGACGGTTGGGGTAACTCATCTCAAATTCTGAGAGGTTTCCTACAGTTGGCTGACACTTCAGACGTGAAGGATTGCCATCTTTAGCTAGATTTGATCCGGATCGACTCCCAGTTGCTGTAGGCGATCGCGTAATTGTTCAATGGTGGCTTGGGCATCATTCGCTCGTTGCTGTTGGCGATCGCGCTCTAACTCAGCCGCATTTGCTCTTTGGCGCTCCAATTCTTTATCGAGTCGCTCCCGTTCCTTTTCCAGGCGTTCGCGATCGCGCTCTTGCACCACATCCAGATAGGTTCCTAACTGCTTGCCCTCTGCGGTTAATCACCGTAACTCTCCTGAAATTGTTGTCAAACTTACGCCCAACTTGGGACTTGTCCAGCCCTCCATCGGCGTGATTTCCTGCACTATTTCCCCTTTTCTCAACCACCCTTCCAGTCTATTTCCTTTGGGGTTGTAAGCATAATACTCCTCTACTCCATGGGTTTGATAAAACTCAAACTTTTTAGTCATCACTTCCTAGATAGAGAGAGTCTTCTTCAATGAATGGAGTTGTTGGTTTATCTACCATTTCATCAGAGCCTCACGTCTTGCTTTGGCTTTAATTATGGCCGTTCTTGAGTCCGGGAGCGATCGCTACTCAGAGCCTGATCCACCTGCCCATATGCTAATTTTCCATGAAACTTATGAGTCAATACATCCCAGTTTTGGCAGAACTGTTTACCATAGAAAAAGAACCTTGTACCTTGTGATACTTTTCTTCAATGACTTCAACCTTGCTTAGGTCTGCTACTCCAGGACGGTGCATCGCTCCCACGGTGCGTCACCTGCACAATGGACTCACCATCGTCGCCGAGCAAATGCCTGTGGATGCTGTGAATTTAAGCCTGTGGCTCCCAGTCGGTTCTGCGGTAGAATCAGACCCCATCAATGGCATGGCTCACTTCCTAGAGCATATGATCTTCAAAGGAACCCCTAATCTGCCCCCGGGTGAATTTGAGCGCCGGATCGAAGAACGAGGTGCAGTTACCAACGCCTTGACGAGCCAAGATTACACCCAATTCTATATCACCACCGCGCCTCAAGACTTTATGGAGTTAGCCCCCCTACAGTTTGAGGTGATCTTCAATGCCACAATTCCGGATGAAGCCTTTGAACGGGAACGCTCAGTGGTGATTGAAGAAATTCATCGCTCCGAAGATAATCCCCGTCGCCGAGTTTATCAAAAGGCAATGGAATTAGCCTTTGAAAATTTACCCTATCGTCGTCCAGTCTTAGGCCCAAAAGAGGTGATTGAAAGCCTGAAACCGGAGCAAATGCGAGAGTTTCATCAGCAGTATTATCAACCTCACAACTTTACTGCTGCGGTGGTAGGGAATTTGCCGGTGGACGAGTTGATTCAAATTGTGGCTGATAGTTGCACGCTCACGGTATCTGGGGAACGGTTGAAAGCTTCAGAACCGGTTGCACCAAGATTAGGGCAGTTTTCAGACACTGCCCCTTTTAATGGCTTAAGCGAAGCGCCTTTTACAAGTATTGAACGCCGAGAGTCTGTCGATCCGAGTTTGCAACAAGCACGGTTAGTGATGGTGTGGCGGGTTCCGGGTGCTTTAGCTCAGGACAAAACCTATGCGTTTGATATTCTCAGTGCGATTCTCTCTCAAGGACGTACTTCTCGGTTAGTCCGTCAGTTGCGAGAAGAGCGGAAGTTAGTGTCTAGCGTGATGGCAGCCAATTTAACGTATCATAGCCAAGGGTTGTTTTATGTGGCGGCTCAGTTGCCGACGGAGCATTTAGCCGAAGTGGAAGAGGCGATCGCCGAACAAGTCGGTTTTCTCAGCCATAATCTGCAAGCGTCAGAACTGCAACGCATTCGCACTCAAGTGGCAAACCGATTTGTCTTTGGAACGGAAACACCGAGCGATCGCGCTAACTTGTACGGTTATCATCAAGCCATGCTCCAAGATGTCAACCTTGCCCTCAATTATCCGACTTGCATCCGTTCCCTAGAGCTAGAAGATTTGCAAGCGGCTGCCCGCTCCTATCTTTCTCCAGAAGCCTATGGTATCGTCACCATAAGACCTAAATAATTAACGATTAACAATTAATAATTAAAATAATTATTGATTGTTAATTATCCAACCAAGCCATGTGGAATTTAATTGCCAATCGCATTAGTGAAGTGACCAACCAATCCTTTGAAATTCAATCTCATCGATCGGTCGGTGGGGGTTGTATTAATCAAGGGTATCAAGTTCGGGGAAGGGATCGTGTCTATTTTGTGAAACTCAATCGCGCTGTAGATATCGAAATGTTTGACGCTGAAGCCTTGGGTTTAAAACAAATGCACGATACCCAAACGATTCGTGTTCCCACCCCTATTTGTACCGGAGTCGCAGGCAACTCAGCCTACATTGTCTTGGAATGGTTAGAATTCGGGGGTGGAATGTCCAAATCTTGGGAAGAAATGGGGCGACAACTGGCGCATTTGCACAGCGCCAAGCCACCTCGCCCAGAGTTTGGCTGGGATGGCAATAATACGATTGGTTCAACTCCTCAAATCAACACTTGGACAGCAAATTGGGTTGAATTTTATCGGGACCATCGATTAGGATATCAATTCCGACTAGCTAAACGGCGAGGAGGGCATTTTCCCCAAGAGAAGGAACTGTTCGCTGCGCTTCCCGAACTGTTGGCCAATCATCACCCCCAACCCTCTTTAGTTCATGGGGATTTATGGTCGGGAAACGCGGCTTGCACGGTGTCTGGAGAACCGGTGATTTTCGATCCAGCCACTTATATTGGCGATCGCGAAGTCGATTTAGCGATGACTGAATTATTTGGCGGTTTTCCTGCCTCTTTTTATCAGGGCTATCATCAAGTTTTGCCGCCCAATCCCGGTTATAGTGTCCGTAAAACCCTTTATAATCTCTATCATATTCTCAATCACTTCAATCTTTTTGGTGGTGGTTATGGTCCTCAATCCAACAGCATGATCCGCCAATTATTGCGATGAGAATCTGAGGAATTCATCATTAATCATTAATGGTATTGTGGGGTATGTTGCGTTAAACGAAGTGCAACCCAACATACTGCCATGAGTATTTCAGAGATTTTGCACAAATTCAATTAATCTTTCACAGGCTGAATGTTCCCAGTCAATATAGCCTGCTTGCGCCGCTTCTCCTAAACGCCTATCGGGTTTATCTTGACTTGCTAACCATGCATTAACTTTAGCCTTAGAAAAATTATGGATTCTTCTACTTGTAGAGCTTTCCATACAACTGATAAACTCTTCAATACAACTCATTTCCTTATCGGAGAGTGTCTTTAAGACTAAATCTTCTAGCATTCCAGAATTTTGATGATCGGGAAGGATAAAATAGTTAATTCTTAAATCACTACTGACATTCGGATAACCCCGAAATTCAGAAATCTGTCGTTGGATACTTTGAGATTTAGACGTAAATGAAGCATCTGCATCACCGGTAATCCCTAAAGCCACCACACTAGAAAAGCCAGGGATTAAAGGAGCAGCTTTTAAAAACTGCTTTAAATTATCTTTTCCACCATAAACCTCGATCTGAATATCCTTAATTTGTAAATACTTAATCAACCCAGAGAAAAAGAATTGTTCATCCTTCCCTTCACCAAGGATGACTCGTGGCTTGTGAAAGTTGACAGTTGGGTGAGTCTGACTCATTAGCGCATCTCCAGATTTAGATCTACAGAAGTCTCTAGAGTCTCTTGGTCATAAACTAAAGATTTAATCAAAGGAGAATCTTTTTCCCGTTCTAATCTGACATAGCGAAAATCATAGGACTCAGACTGAGAAAAGGCTTGGTGAGCAGCAATAATACATTCACGACTATGGGTAGTGGCAAAAATTTGGGTATTATACTTTTGAGTCGTCAGAGCAATAGATTGCCAAACTTTTTCTAAAACTGAATAATGAATACCATTATCAATTTCATCAATTAACAAGATGCCATCGCTAATACTCATAATCGACAGAATAATTGAAAGTAGTCGTCCCATTCCTTCCCCCATTACGGAAATAGGAATTAAAGAATCCATTCCCACATCTCCATAAATCATGGGAATTCCCTCATTAACTAAAATAGCTAAACGATTTAACCTTGGCTCTAAGATTCTCAAAATATCGACAATTTCCTGTTGTCTATTCATCGCTTCTAGATCGCTAAACTTTTCGGCATCCTCACTGGGTGATATTTTTAAGCGACTACTGATAAAATAACTAGCATCCAAAAAATCTATTTGTGCTTCTTCGGGTATAGTTTCTTGTTCAATACCTAGCCTCATTTCACCAATATCTTCTTTGTCTAGTGTCAGAAAAATAGTAAAAATCACGTGTCGATCGTTTTGTTTAAACTCTAATTTTAAGTCCTTGAAAAACTTTCGGGTATTCGATCTTAAACTTAAAGGTAGTATTCTGGGTGTTGAGGCTTTATCCAAGCTTAATTTCAGGTCAAAATTGATATTCGTATGATCGACTATCTTGATTTTAATATTTCGATCGGATCGTTTTTCATAAAATAGCCACTCACAAATCTCTTCTATGTTAAAATTGGGGTGACGGACAATCCCCCGGTCAAAGTTTAATCTTAGGGGTGTTTCTAGGGAATTCAAGCTGGTTGATAGAGCGATCGCCTCTAGCAGGGTAGTTTTGCCAACATTATTAACCCCTCCAATTAAATTGACTCGCTCTAGGTTAGGGATGGTGATGTCCTTAAAGCATCGAAAATTGCTAACTGTAATCTCTTTGAACATAGAAATCTACTGGATTAAACCCTCCTGGTTTGATTATATCTGAGCGATCGCCCTAGGTTCGTTGTAGCACTGCCTTCGCTAAAATGCTCAGAGCGAAGACAGCGCTACAAAAAACTGAGTTTTCTAATGCACTACTTTTTCAACTCTCCAGCTTGCCAATTTCCCTCCAATTTCGTGCCGTTGGTATAAGTAAAAACGCCCCAACCCTGTTTCACCCCATTGCGAAAATTACCCTCATAACGATTACCACTGGGGAAAATACAAGTGCCAAAGCCATTGAGTTGGCCTTCCCGAAATGCTCCACTACATTGGGTACCATTGGCAAAATTCAAGGCTCCGCGACCATCAGGACGACCATTGCGAAAAGCTCCTTGATAGCGATCGCCATTTTGATACACACAAGCCCCTGTACCATTCAACTGTTGATCCTGAATTGTCCCTTCACAGCGCGTTCCGGTACTCAAAACGATCGCTCCTTGACCCAGACGCTGACCATTCTGAAACTGCCCTTCATAGCGATATTGTCGCCCAAACGAACAAACCCCATCCCCTTGCAGACGACCATTACGGAACGTACCTTGACATTGAAATCCATTACGGAAACGTAGGGTTCCTTGACCGTGAAAAATGCCCTCTACTAATTGCCCTTGATACTGAGTTCCACTCGGAAGGGTACACGTCCCTTCACCTGTTAACGTACCGCCACTAAAATTCCCTCGACAGAGAGAATTGGGGTTAGCTTGTGCGGGGAGGCTAAACCCAGTGAGGGCCGTCACTGTGGCAGAAATTAAGGCGATCGCTAACCCGTGAGCCAATCCAAATTGGGGTTGTCCTATCATCCGTTGCATTGCGTTCTATCCCACGATCTGGTCTTAATGTTCAAACTTCTCTATCATATAGGTTTAAAGTTGATCCGGTTAATGGAAAAAGTTCCATGCAGTGGCGATCGAAACTTCCCCGGATCTCGATTCAGATCCGAGAACATTAAGTAGAGCGCCAGGTACTGGTAATCGGTACGTCACTTTCTGCTGGCTCAAGCCACGCAGCTTAGATTCTCCCAAATCTAACGAAGAGGTGACTAGATCATGAGCCAAAAACGATAACACTTTCGGATATTTCCCTAATTAACCCTACTGCGAGCCTATGCTGCCATTAGTTTCTTTATTGATTTTCTCCCAAATTCCGATTCCGCCTTCTGAACCGACTCCTATACCGATCAATCCCGCTCCTCAACCGACTGCTGAACCTACCCCTGAACCGACTCCTACTCCCACACCTCCCCCTCTCCCTCCTCCAGAGCGCTTGAGTCCCCTCGAAACCATTCCCAAGCTTCCTACCTTGCCACAATTTGAATACTTACAACCGACTGAAGTTCGTCCCTTATCAGGTCAACTGGATCGGGTTCCGGTTTTTAATAGTAATAGTCCCGAACTGGTCAAAACTGAAGGCATTCTCTTATCCACATTTCCAAAACGGGGAATGCAGCACCCTCAAGCCCACCTAGATTATCCTTTAGAAGGAAGATTTGATATTTTTGCTCATCATATTTCTCGTGCTAGAACACAAGCAGAAATTCGGTCATTCTTTCAAGGAATTCTAATCTATAATCCAACGAATCAACCGATTACTCTCAGAGTGTTGGAAGGAGCCAGTTATTTAACTCGCCCCGATGCCATTTTTATCGACTTACCCGAAATTGTAGATAATCGCTTGGGAACCATCTTTTCTGGCCCTGGAAGTCGTGCTGTAGGCGATGTTTTACGGGGTCGAAAACAAGGGAATTGGCCAGATGTGACGGTGATTCAACCCGGGGAAGTTCAACAACTGATGAATCTCCCGATTCCTGCGGGAACCGTGCTTCCAACCTCCAACGGTCGCTCGACTCTGTTGCGGGTGGAAACAGATGGCCCAGTTCATGTGGCGAATTTAGCCATGCTATCCCCGAAAAACCCGGATGGTACGGAGCGTGTACCAACCCTGCAAGAATGGCTGAGTTTATTGGTGAAGGGCACTTTATCAGGGCCAAGAGATTTACGACCGACTCCCATTGATAATAAAACCACCAACTTCCCCGCTCGGTTTATTTATGGTCGAGTGGCGGGCATTTCCCAGGGTTCGCAATGGACAACGACATTAACCGATAATCCCCAATCTGAGGATTTAACGATTCCCAAACCCGGACGGGCGATCGCCTACGGCCTAAGCTTACTCCATCGCGGACGGCTGGGTACAGGGCAAATCCAAAGCGCTCCCATGTTAACCCGCTATCCAGATACAGCCTATTTTGGCCATGGGAATTATGGGGTTGAATATAATTTAACTTTGCCCCTTTATAACAATACTCAGAAAGCACAAAAGGTTACTATCTCTTTGCAAACCCCCTTAAAAGATGATGGTACGCAAGGATTATTAATGTTTTTAGATCCTCCCGAAGATCGGATCTTCTTCCGGGGAACAGTGCGAATTGTGCATCAAAATTCCCAGGGACAAGCGACAGAACGTTATATGCATTTAGTGCAACAGCGAGGACAACGGGGAGAGGCTTTATTAGAGTTAACCCTGCCTCCCGGCGATCGCCAACAGGTGCAGGTAGATTTGATTTATCCCCCCGATGCCACCCCTCCCCAAGTCCTAACCGTTAAAACAGAGAATTGATTCAGTCTCTATTTGTGAGTATTGCTCACTTAAAGGTTATCTGGATGAATGTACCCTATTCACAATTGGGATGAATTGCGCCCTGAGAACACAGATACGTCAATTGCTTTTCATCTAAATTTTGCACTTCACTAAAATCTACTCCTGCGAATCCCTCCGATTTAGTTGCAGGAGATTGTTTTTCAATAAATTCATCCTTGTTAGGTGATTTGACTATGGGTTCAAAAACCGCACCCTCGAAGTTAGCACCGGCTAATTTTGCGCCTTGAAAATCAGTATCTACTAAGACTGCTGCAGTAAAATTAGCATTTTGTAGTTGGGCACTATTAAACGTCACACCCGTTAACTGACTTTCGGTAAAATCTGCTGATTGCAATTGGGCACTGCTGAAATTGGCTTGGGATAAATTGGCATTTTCCCAAGTCGTTTCTGTAAGATTCGCAAACTTAAACTGACTCGAAATCGCCTGAACTTGTCCTAATCTCGATCCTTGTAGGTGGGCATAAGATAAGTTAGCATCGTTTAAGTTGGCTCCAGTTAAACTAGCAGTTTCTAAGAAGGCAGACTGGAGTGTAGCACTCGATAACTGAGCGCTACTGAGGTTTGAGCCAGTCAGTCGAGCCTCATTTAAATTGGCTTTATTTAAAATAGCGCGAATCAAATTGGTACGGCGAATGGTGACATTGGAGAGGACTGCGCCGGTTAAATCCGCTTCTTTTAAGTCTGAACCGCTTAAATCTGCAACTTCATCATCAAATGTGCCTAAGCGTTGGTCTTTTCCTGCGCCATAAAATCGGCTCCATTTTAAGCTGGCTTGGGATAAGATTGCCCCACGAAAATTAATTCCAGAAAGGTCTGCTTTTTCCATCGCCGCAACAAAGGCAACAGGGGCAGAAGTTTTGCCTAAATCGACTTGCGCGAGAGAAAAATTTTCGGGGTTTCCCTGGTCAATGGTGAGAATTTTTACGATCGCCTGTTGGGTCGCCCGCAGACGTAAGCGGATAATGTTCTGTTGTTTTTGGCTACTCCCTGGACTGAGGGTTTCCATGTCCTTTTGCAGAGCTAGATTTGCCCGTTGTAAATAGGGCAGAGCATCCGGCCCCATGCTAAAGAGAGCCTGTTGAATGGCATCGACTAAGCGGGGGTCAGTTTCCTGAACTAATAAATCAACCAGAAATTGATAGGCTTTGGGGTCGTTGAGTGTGCCCATGGCTAAGACTGCCTCGCGACGTTTTTGGGCAGAATTGGCAACTGAGGGATCGAGATGTTGCACAAGTTCGATGAACAGTTGATTATCCTGAGCATCTCCTTCACGCACTGTGGTTTGGGATTGGATAAAAATTTGGGTTCCCACAAATGCAATTAGAACAGAACCCAAGCCTAACCCGATCGCACTCACCAGGGTAATGCCGGGATGATTTTGCATCCAACCCCATAAGCTGGATTGCTCTTTCCCCGTTTTAGGCGTAACAGCGAGAGCGCCCGGAGGGTCTTCTTCCGAACTGGTGTAGCTGATGGGTAAGGGTTCGGAGATGGGATAGGTTCCAGCAATGCGGTCATGGAAGGCGCGATAATAGCGGTCAAACAGGCCGCTAAAGACTTCCACAGTCAACATTAAACCAGATAAACCCAGTAGAATGGCTAGTTGGGGAAAGGCTCCACTATAGCGCCAAATGCCGTAAGCTACGCCGATGGGAAGTCCCCAACGCCCGATCGCCTCGCGCACAAAAGCCCGTCCGATACCGGGAACGCCGCCATTAAACGAGATTACCCGCACCCCTAACCAGAGTTTGGGGGAACTTTGGCCAGTGGTTCCCAGCAGATAAAGTTGCCATCCAGCTACCGCCACAGGAGCAATAAAGGCAACTGACCAGAGCAAGTTGGTGAGAGGAGAGACCTGGTTTTGGCGATCGCTCACTTGTAGAGCTAGGGTTTTGGAGATCGTCTCTTGACCAGTAGCCACCAGGGAATTTACAGGAACTGGGGATTGATTCCCTTGATTTTTGGCATAGTCCCCCAAGCCATAGGGAACGGCAGCACTCACGACGACCATAGAGACCTCAACCACCCAAGCACTAAACCGTCGTAGGGATAAGGGGGGACGACGAAGTTTAAGGGGGGGCTTAGGGAAAGAAGAGTTACTCTCTTTAGGGGCCGTTGAACTTGCCATAAGGTCGAGTCTTGAACTGAATAGAGCGCTACGTGCTGGTAAGGGGTAATGGGTAATCGTGAAAAGTTAAGGCAATGTGCATTTTGTAAAATCCCCAATATAGATTCAAGTTAATTGGAGAACACTATATATGGTGGATTGGGACAGGGGAAAACCCGGTTTTCTCGATTGCCTATTGCCATTCGTGCTTATTGCCTCCTCCCCGACACAAAACTCTTTGCACTTTAACTTAATTTTGCGAGGGGTCAGATTCAATTAAGAATTTGTAACCTAAGTACAAGGCTCCTCCCAATACCGCTAAGGTAATCAGGGTAGTGACCAAGCGCAGGAACAGATTGAGAAATCCAAAGCCAATCACTACACTCACACCAGCGACCACCAGTTTACCGGTATTCGATAGACCTTGATACCAGGTTTTAATTTTTGTCAATAGGCCTTTAATCGCCTCAGAGCTAAATGGGCTAGATGGACGATTGAGTTGTTCTTCGTTCTCTCGCAGATGGCGACTAGGATCGCGGGGATTTTCAGGATTCATCGGTTCTGCTCTCCAAACCAGGTGTTGATAGGCAACTCTACTAGGATAGCTCAAGGGGTGCAGAGGATGGGGAGTGAGACGGGGACGCACAGAAGAGGAAGATGGAATTGTACAAAGACATATAGTGCTTCACGAAATAAGGTCGTGAGGATGGGATCGCCCCTGGCTATTTGGCAATAGGGCACGCCCACTAAAGTCGAGAAACACCAAGTCGTCGTTTATAGTGTATACAGCAGCGCTCTAGTTAAAGATCTATGGGGTGCTGTTGATGTTATGCTGGAATCATCATGAGTGAAACCAAAATCCACCTGGAAAATTTAATCAAAATTTACGGAAAACACCCCTCGAGAGCTTTGCAAAGGTTCCGAGAGGGGGCAAACCGTGAGATGATCTTGAAGGAAACCGGTAATGTTCTGGGTATCGCCGATGTTTCCTTGAAAATTAATCGCGGGGAACTCTTTGTAATCATGGGATTATCTGGATCGGGGAAATCAACCCTGGTTCGTTGCATTAATCGATTGATTGAACCCACCAGTGGCAATATTTACATTGATGGTGAGGAAGTGGTTCATACGAGTCAACAGAGAATCCGGGAAATTCGTCGCACTAAAATGGCGATGGTGTTTCAGAAGTTTGGCTTATTTCCCCATAAGACAGTCGTAGAAAATGTGGCTTATGGGTTGAAGGTGCAAGGGATGGGACTCAAGGAGCGCCGACATAAGGCTATAGAGATTTTAGAGCGAGTGGGATTAGCACAGTGGCGCAATTATTTGCCCTCGTCTTTGAGTGGAGGAATGCAACAACGGGTAGGGTTAGCTCGTGCGTTAGCCACAGATGCAGAAATTTTGCTAATGGATGAAGCCTTTAGTGCCCTCGACCCCTTAATTAGGCGCGAAATGCAAGATGAATTGATTCGCTTGCAAGCTGAACTGCATAAAACGATTGTCTTTATTAGTCATGATATTCAAGAAGCGCTGAAAATTGGCGATCGTGTGGCGATCATGAAAGATGGTGCAGTGGTACAAGTGGGAACTCCTGAAGATTTGGTGTTAAGTCCCATTGATGATTATGTGAGTGCCTTTACGCAGGATGTTAATCGCGCTCAAGTGCTGAAAATTGGCACAGTAGCACGGAAGACGACCCCCTTAAATCGACATCAATATACGATTGAGATTGCTCTAGAACAGATGAAAAAACAAGGGGTCAGTCAGCTCTATGTTGTCAATGAGAACAAAGTTCCGGTTGGTTTGCTCCAGAAGCAGCGTCTTGAGTATGCGCTCAACAATGGCAATCAAGATTTAGCTCATCTGATAGTTAATGACTTTCCCAAAATTGAAGATTCCCATTGTTTAGAAGCGGCCTTTTCGCTGTCGGATTCCGGGATGGCGATCGCTGTCACCAATCCTGATGGAAAATTCCACGGCATCATTACCCCCAAAGAAGTATTAATGAGTATGAGTCAATAATAGGGAATAGGGAATAGGGAATCGGACAAACCCAGTTTCGCCCTTTTCTCCCCCTGTCAAAAAATAGAGTGTTATTTAGTTTAATAAATTCATGATTGATTGTTTCTCTCCTTCTTTAATCAGTGAAACACCGGTTTTACTTGACCCTTTTCAACTGTATACCCTGCCCCTAGGGGATTGGGTTTCCAATTTTGTCGATTTTTTGGTCGCTCAATTTCGCCCGGTTTTCCAACTGATTAGAGTTCCCTTTGCCTTTGTCCTGAATGGGATTGAAGTGGGTTTGTTGGCGATTCCTCCAACTTTATTCTTAATCTTCTTAGGGTTGCTAGTGTGGCAATTTTGTGGTTCTGCCATTGCGATCTATAGTTTAGTTGCCATGGTAGGAATTGGCTTATTGGGAACCTGGGAACCGGCAATGACCACCTTATCCCTGGTAATTTGTGCGGTGACGTTTTGTATTCTGATTGGTCTACCGATTGGCATTTTAGCCGCCAGAAACGATCGCTTTGACTCCATTTTGCGGCCGCTTCTGGATGCCATGCAAACCTTGCCCTCCTTTGTTTATTTGGTTCCTGTGGTCATGCTCTTTGGTATTGGAGAAGTCCCTGGAGTCATTGTAACTTTGATTTTTGCGGTTCCACCCCTAATTCGATTAACCAATCTGGGGATTCGTCAAGTCTCGAAGGAAGTGGTGGAAGCGGCGATCGCGTTTGGTTCGACTCCCAACCAAGTCCTCTGGGAAGCTCAAGTTCCCCTGGCTCTACCCACTATCCTGGCTGGCGTGAATCAATCCATTCTCTTAGCCCTCTCCATGGTCGTTGTGGCTTCGATGATTTCTGTCGAAGGTCTGGGTCAAATGGTATTACGAGGTATTGGTCGTTTAGATGTGGGATTAGCGGCTGTTGGTGGGATCAGTATTGTGTTAGTTGCGATCCTATTAGACCGGGTAACCCAAGCTTTGGGTAAACCCCAAAAAGTCTCTTGGAAAAAACGCGGGCCGGTGGGCTTGTTGCTTTCTTTTCCCCAAAAACACGAGATCGACCTAGGAAAAGGCTTCTAAGGGTCTCCTGTAAGTCGGTTAATATCTTGCTCTAAGATATCGGTTTCGGTGGTATAGGCGAGATCGTCAGGGACGATCGCCTGTTTTTTGCCCAGATGTTCAGCATAGTTGAGTTTCTGCTGTACTTCTGGGGTAGGCTCGCAGAGCATGGAGTAGCGATCGCGGCGAGTTTGGTTGCGTTGTTCAATTTTCCCATTGGCTTGTCCCAACCAGAAATAACGGATCAGGGGAATGGCTAAAAATCCGACACCATAGGCCAGAAGAATACCGTAAATAGATTGGACAAAGGCAACGAATCCCCCCAATTCAGCCGCCACTGTGCCATCTGCCAATAAGCTTCCCAAGACTAATGCCCCAATTAGATTGGCGGCTCCTAAGCCGATCGCTAATATAATTTGGGTTGAACTGGCGGCACTAAATCGCCATTTCTTCTCTTGGAGATAGGAAGAATAGCTTGTTGAAGCTTGCTCAGTGGCCGTAATTTGTAAATCGGGGAACTGATAAAGAATTCCCCCTTCTGGAGTGACTTCGGGACGACCATTGAAGCGTACCAAAATGGGTAACAGATAATTTTCATATTCGCGATCGTACCCCTTACCTAGATCGTCCAAATAGGGCGCAATCTGTTCAGCCACCACGACTCCTTGTTGAGAACGGATTGTAGCTGCGATCGCCTGCCAACGACGCTGTTCTAAATGGGCATTTGGGTTACCATCCCCAAATAAAAAGGAAAAAATTGCCTCTAAAAAGTTCATTTCTGAGGAGGAGCGCTGAGGACGGTTTGGGCTGGAATAATCTGGATAAAACATCCACCATAAATCCCCGAAATTCAGAGGAAACCAAAACATCCGCATTGATGAGCGTCCACTACTCCCCCCACGATCTGAGTCTCCGTCTTGGGAGGATTGCAGACTGATGACGATGACGGCGATCGCCACTAAAATCAGCACTAACGATAAAATCAGCAAAATACCAAAGGAAATTCGCACCAAATAAAACAAAATCCGCCCAATTTGCTGTAGCGTCTTTTGCCAACGCAAGCGCCAAAACTTCCCTTGTAGAATCGTGCGAAAATTTTTCGGAAACAGATAGGCAATATCGCCAGACTCAGCCACCTGGAGATGTCCCCTCGCATCTGCGGCGAGAGCTAAAAGCGCTTGCTGGGTTTCCTCCACATTAAACCCGGTGCGGGTGGACACATCTCCAACGGTTACCCGATACCCCAGATCTTCCACTGCTTCCATCAGTTTCAGATTCGGAACAGCCATGTTTGCTACCTCTTACTCTGTCTCTTCTTGCTCTTGTGTCTATTATGAGCATAGCAATGGGGGAATGGGGAGTGGGGAGGATATCGCGATCGCCGTCTATGAATTTCACGGTATGATCAATAAATCCTATCAATCAATGGTGAAGCGATCGGGAGTTAGCCTATGCAAGCAATCCTTTTAAGTCGTGAAGAAGTCGCTCAACGTGCCCATCAATGGTATGAAAGGAAAATCCGGCCACAAGTAGAAATTGAAGAAAATATCGGTAAGATGGTCATCATTGACATCGAGACCGGTGATTACAGAGTTGATGACAACGGCTTACGTGCTGCTGACGACTTGACTGATAAACATCCTAATGCCAGACTCTTTGGGATCAAAATTGGGTATAACGTTGCGGCGGCTTTTGGTGGCGGTATTATGGAACGTATCGTCAAGTGATTTCAGGTATCGTAGCTGACGGATACGCAATTATTACGATCCCATTTCGGATTCCCAATCGTGCTGACTTTCCGATTCAATTTGTAGTAGACACAGGATTTACAGATGAGCTTTGTTTACCACTAGAAGCAGTCGCATTATTAAATCTTCCTTTTAAGTATGATATGCAGGTAAATTTAGCAGATAACAGCCAGGTAATGCTTCCCGTTCACAAAGCAATGATTCTTTGGGATGGGGAAGAGCGAGAAGTTCGTGTGTTGGCGACAGGGCGACGACCTTTAGTTGAAACGGCTTTACTCGGTGACTATGAACTGGCGATCCAGTTTATAGAAGGTGTATTAGTAACGATTGATGCGTTGTAGTGATGGACACTTGTAAGGAATATTCTGATGACAACTAATGTAGAACAACCGATTTATCAAGGTCAATTTGGTAGCTTTACCATTACTGAAGAAGACCGCCAAGGGGTGGTCATTTATCGTGCTGGGTTAACCGTTTCGGCTGTGTGTATGGCGATCGCCACTACCCTCACTCTCTGGCCGAATCATAACCCAGAAACTCTCTTCTGGCTCACTCCCCTCTATTTCCTCTTCTGTCTCGCATTAGGGGTTAGCCTGCTCACCATCCATATTTACATGGCTATCCTCCATCGTCTCTTACAATTATTTCTGATCGTTGGCACCATTTCTGGTCTGATCCTCACTTTCTCCAGTGCCCAACCCCTTGCCCTTACGGTATATACTCAACCTCTGACCTTATTCGGTATTGGATTCACCTTTGCCGCCCTCACCGGCATTTACTTCAAAGAAGGATTCTGTTTCCATCGTCTAGAAACCAAACTGCTCACCCCCCTAGTGCCCATTCTCCTCCTGGGTGTTCTCTTTGGTACTCTTCCCCTGCAAGCTCAACAAATTATGTTAGCGGCCTGGAGCCTCCTATTTCTGATTTTTGCCGGGCGAAAACTGATCCAACCCATTCCCCCAGACATTGGCGATAAATCGGTTTTTGAATACCTGAAAAATAATTAATACAGCGTCTCGCTGTTCGTAATTGGAATTAAAGAAATGACTAAGATCGATCAATTGAGTGATCTTTATGAGATCGATAATGAGGAATGGTTCTCTCAAACCTTGAAACTCTTGAAAAACAAACAACTCGATCGTCTCGATTTAGATCATCTGATTGAGGCATTAGAATCCGTGGGTCGCCGAGACAGATTAACTGTTGAGAGTTTTCTTGAACAAATTGTCAGACATTTACTTCTTCTCCAATATGGGCAAGAAAAATATGATTATAATGCCAATCATTGGCAAGCTGAAATCATGAGTTTTAGAACCCAACTTCACGAATATTTAACCCAAAATCTACGAAATCATTTGGAAGAAAACCAGTCAAAAATTTATCAAAAAGCATTAAAATATGTCAGGAAAAAGACAGGGCTGATAGTCGATTTCCCTGAAGACTGTCCTTACAATCTTGAACAATTACTCGATCAAGACTGGCTTCCTTAAAAAAAGATAGGGGAGAGGGGGAAGAGGGGGAGGATGGGGAGGAATAAACCCATACTCTCATGCATTAGATTTAGTTCGGTGTAAGCACTTTTCGGCTGTCGCCGACATGAAAGCGCTAAAGCGCTTACTACGAACCGAGTTTTCTATTGCACTATTTTAGGTGAAACAGTAGATTCGTAGTGGACTGTTTCACCTAAAATAGGACTTTGTTTGTAGTAAGCACGAAGAGTGCTTAAAAGCCTAGCTGGAGAGGGCTAAAGCCCTCACTACGAACGAAATCTAATGCATCAAATTAGGTGAAAGAGTAGATTTGTAGGTTGGGTTGAGGAACGTTTCGCTTCGCGACATGTTCATGTCCGCCTTGCGGAAACATGTCGGCTTTGCCGAAAACCCAACAAGTACGTTCGGTTGACGTTGGGTTTCACTTCGTTCAACCCAACCTACGAGAAAATGGCGAGGTATTGTTCTATAAAAAAACCAGCTAAAATCTAGCTGGCATTGAATCGATATCATCAATATCAATTGTCGTTTCCGAAAATCCTGACTGCGCGTTCCCACAACACGAGGAGGATCGGTCTCTTTTGTCTCTCTTTACCAATCGTAACAGAGAATCCGATTTTTTTTAATAAAAGTTCATACTTAACGGTTTCTCTTTCGATAACTATTTATAATCAGAGATTGGGGTTATGATTCGAGCGCTGCTTCTTGGGGACACCCCCAAAGAATACGCTCATGCTTATAGACAACCATTCCAGGTTGAGCGCCTTTCGGTTTATACACCGATTTCGGTTCTGTGTAAACCACTGGAATCTGCTTACTTTGCCGTCCTTGGCTATAATGGGCGGCTAGATTAGCCACAAACTGGAGGTCTTCGGTATCCGGAACCTGTCCCGGAGAGACTCTCATCAACACATGACTGCCAGGAATCTCTTGGGTATGGAACCATAGATCGTATGCTCCAGCTAGTCTAAAGGTTAAGCGATCGTTTTGGCGATTATTGCGACCGACGAGAACTTCAAACCCGCTAGGAGTTTGGTAACGATGGGGTTGGGAGCGGTGGGAGTTGCGTTGATAGTCGGATGCTGGAGAGTCTAAATACTTCTGTTCAATTAATTCTTCGCGCACTTCCTCTAGAGTCGATAAATCCTCAGCCGTGCCATACTCCGCAAGTTGCAGTAGGGTAGTTTCTACTTGTTCGAGATAGCGCTGTTCGGTTTCAACTGCTTCTAAAAGGGGTTGAACGGCAAGTTGAGAGCGCTTAAGTTTTTGGTGTTTTTTGTAGAGCGCTTGGGCATTTTGTACGCCATTTTTTTCGAGATTGAGGGGAATTTTAACCGGTTTTCCGGTTTCAAAATCGGCTAATTCAATCGCCTGCATCCCCGGTTGCCACTGGTGTAAATGAGCCATCAATAAGTCGGCTAAATACCGGTAGCGATCGGCATCTTGGGATTGATTTAACCGTTCTCGGAATAGGAGCGCCTTTTGATGGAGCTTGCCTAAATGCGATCGCACCTTTTGCTGCAATTGATAATGTAATTGACTAAATTCTTGCCGATCAAGATGCTCGTTATAATACCCACTAATCAAATTCTGTACGGATTCGACTACCTCCACCCGATCCCAAGGCATCACCGTATACCCTTTTTTTGTCCATCCCGGTGTAAACGTTCCCTGCTGCAAGCTGTGTAACCAATGCTGCCAGCGATCATACAGCAGAGACCAATCAGCATCACTTAAACTATCTGTGGGTTGATGGAGAGCGATCGCCGTCCCGAATAGCCAAGACTCAATCAACCGGGGACTTAACCCCCGATAACTTTGCAGTAATTGCCGCTTGAGTGGCCCCGGAATCAATCCCACCCGCCCCCGAAAATCACTGAATGACTCTTCTAGACTAGGTATCCGATTCTTTAGAGCTGGAGGATTCACATAGGGTTGTCCCGTCAAAATGGGGCGTACACTCGACTGTTGTTCGCTCACCTGATGGGCAGCGGTAACAATTATATTTTCCTGATTGACCAAAATCACATTACTATACTTCCCCATCACCTCCACAATTAAGTGCCAGCGAATCGGATCGCCCGGTCTTTGGGCAAACTGCAAATCAATTGCCCGCTCCCAAGGGGCAATTTCGGCAATGGAAACCAGAGCTAACCCATTAAGCTGATGGCGCAACTGATCGCTAAATGTAAACGTATCCGGTGCTTTTGGGGGAGGGCTGCTCATGGCGATATGGGCTGCCTGTGGATGCCAACACAGCGTTAACCATCCCCGCCCCTGAAGCATCCGCAGGGCAAGGGATAGCCTGAAGCGATCGCGTTGAAAAACCTGCTCTAAGCGAGCCGGTAAAGAGCGATCGCGCAAATCGGCACAAATGGCCATTAAAGTCGTAAAATCAACCGGTTGCACAATGAATTGTCTAACTAACCAAGATTTCTAGTATAGCCCGTTCCCCGAACCTATATTTCTTGGGCCAAAGTTAAAACTTGTTCATAGAGATGATTTGAAATCCTTGTACCCCGATCTTGCCTCTGCTTTAGAACATCCTTAACATTAGGAATCAGGCTCTGGCGCTTTGCCAATACCAAAACACCCATGGTTCCAATTAAGGGTAACTTTCTTTCTAGTGCCACTCGTCTAGCTGCCCGTTCATCAATCAGTAATTGATCGGCTTTAGTTTCTTCAGCTAAGGCGATCGCTTCTGACTCTCCTAAGTCTAAATGAAAAGACTCCTGTAACTCCTCTACAAGCCGCTGATTATTGACGGTGACCACTTGTAGCCACGACAAATCCTGTACTTGTTGCGCTGCTGGATGATCTCCCACAAGCAACTCATTAAAAACGCCCTGCAGTTGTGTGGTGATCCATACTATGACTATAGTCTTTCCTGTGGATTACCGCAAGCAGACATGGATGCAAACAAACAAGGGCTTGTAGAGTACGATAAAATCAAGAGCAACTGCAAAGTAAACAGATAAGGTTTATGCTTATCCTATGTTCTCTGGCAAGAGGAACAAGTAAGGAGAGTCAACAAGATTGCGCCGATCGCGCAAAAGCAGTGGTTGAAGAAAAAGATCGCACTATTCAACAGCTAAGAGAGAGCCTAGCGCAACTGGGTATCAATCCAGATACTCTCAGTTAGAGGAGTAAGCTATCGCCGTGTCTCCGTGTCTGTGCGTCCCCCGATCTTCTCGACTCCCCACTGTTTACTCTTTGTTAAGACAGATTCTTATACTGTGGGCAGGTTGCATAATCTCGGTTAATCTAAAATAGAGTAGAGCGGCTCTCTCTTAGGCATGTTGCATAATGTCCCCTAATTTATCTGGTCGTAAACTTAAATTCAAACGCCGTCCCCACTTGGCGATCGCTGTGCTTCCTGATGTCGATTCAGCATTTGCTGCCTATCGATTACTCTATAGCGAAGGGATATCCCCTGAATACTTAGCCATTGTGGGGCGAGAATTTAATCCTCCCGAATGGGTAGGATTGTATAAACCCATGAAGATTATCTTTGCTAAGGCCTATCGACTGGCCCTATTATCCGCCTTGGCTGGGAGCGCGATCGCGGCTATCCTCCTATGGGTCTTAAAGCTGGAGATTTCCAATTTTGCTCACCTCCATATCGCTCTAGTCATTTTATCAGCCGGACTCATGAGTGGTCTATCGGGTAGTCTTGTGGGCGCACTGATTGGCTTTTTTGGTGAAGGAAATACTTCTAGTATCTATCGCCATCACCTGCAACAGGGGCGATATCTGCTGATGATTGAAGGACCAGAACACATGGTAAGGCGCTCGAAAGAAGTGCTAAGTCAATATTCGACTTCGCCCTCTTGAGCCATGGAAAGGGGTGGATCGGCTATTCTAGTATTTTCAGATGACCTACCCACGCCCAGATTCCAGAGAATATTGCCATCAATGCCATGCTTCGTGTTAAGCAACGGTTTCATCGACTTTTCCAAACTGTACCCTTAGGAGTGGCCTTAATTGTGCCTTTTCTCCTGCAAATTGCGATCGCAGTGGGCTTAACTGGATATTTCTCTTGGTACCATGGCAAAGCAGCCGTTGAAAATGTCACCAGTCGCTTACAAGCAGAAATCACGGCTCATCTCGACGATCGTCTCGTTAATACTCTTTCCATTGCGCATCAGATTAATCACGTTAATGCTAATGCCATTGCTTGGGGAGAAACAGACCCAAACAACCTTGAGCAGTTAAGCCAAAAATTTTACGAACAACTCCAGTTATTTCCCCAGATCCGTGAAATTCAATTTGCCAATTCCCAAGGCGAATGGGTGAGTGTGCGTCATTCTCAGAAGGATAATTGGAGCCTAGAACTGGCGATCGCGTCCTCTACAACCGATGGTCAATTCCATATTTATTCCCTCGATCGAGGAAAACGGGGAGCGCTGTTGCGATCGCTTCCCAACCGCGATCCTCGTAAATCGTTTTGGTATCAAGAAGCCACTCGCAACGCCATTATCAACAACAATTCTCGCCAATCTTGGACAACGCCCTATCTCTCAAATACGGGACAGATGAGTCTAGATGCCGTCTTACCGATCTATGGCAGGAATCAAACCCAACTGGGTGTCCTATCTACTTCCATCTGGCTTTCTAAACTTCAGCAGTTTCTACAAACCTTGAATGAGCGACTAGATGCGCAGATTCTAATCTTTAGCAATACAGATGGAAGTATTGCGCCTGTAGTCACCCCTTTGGAGTCAACCTATCCTCTGATCAATAGTGCGACGGACTATCTCCAAACCTATTTAGTCCAGCACCCTCAAATACAAGAAGCCATTGACCTCCAGGTTAGCCTTCTTGATACTCCCTACACTCTGCACTTGAGTGCCCTAAGCGATCATCAAGACTTAAATTGGCTCATGGCGATTTTTGTCCCCCAAGATCCCTTTCTGGAGGATATTCACCAAGGAGGCCATGTTACCGCGATCGTCGGTTTACTGGCGTTGATCGCTGCCACTGTACTCGGTTGGCTTATCACTCGCCACATTATCCGACCGATTAAGCAACTCTCGCAAGTGGCGATCGCCCTTTCCGAAGGGGACTGGTATCGCACAGCCGATCCTTGGTACAATCGCACCGATGCCCTAGGAACTCTGGCTCTAGCCTTTGAGCGAATGCGCTATCAGCTCAAGCGCTCTCATCGTCAACTGCAATCCTATTCTCGGTCTTTAGAAGCTAAAATCCAAGCCAGAACGGAAGAACTCGAACAAGAAATCCGCGAGCGGCAAACGATGGAAATTGCTTTACGAGAATCGGAAGAAAAATTCTCCAAAGCCTTTCGTCGTACTCCCCACCCCATTACCATCACTTGTTTAAGGAGTGGCAAACATCTGGAAGTCAGTGATAGCTTCCTCAGTTTAACTGGCTACAGCAATGACGAAGTGATTGGTCGTACCGCGTTAGAGCTAAACCTTTGGGTTCATGTGGAAGAGAGGATGCACTTGTTTCACCTGATTCAGCACAAGAAGCAGGTGAAAAACTATGAATTTACTTATCGCACAAAGGCTGGAGAATATCGGGTGGCTCTACTCTCATCGGATGTGATTACGGTGAATGACAAACCCTGTTTACTTTCGGTGACCACTGATATTACCGATCGCAAACAGCTCGAGGAAGACTTACGGCGATCGCAACAATTCCTCGACAGCATCATCGATCATATTCCCCTAGCCATTTATACTAAGGATATTACCCACAATTTCCAACATCTAATTTGGAATCAAGCCAGCGAAGCGATTTTTGGTTTAGGGAGCGATCGCGTGATTGGCAAAACCGATGCCGAAATCTATCCCCTAGAACAAGCAACCCAATACAGTGCCTATGACTTGCAAGCCGTGCAACAAGGGAAACTTCTAGAGATCGCCGAGCATCCTTTTCAATCCCTCACGCGGGGCAAAATTCTACTCAGAACCCTCAAATTGCCCCTCTATAACCGCCACGGAGAAGCCACTCATTTACTCTGTATTTCTGAAGATATTAGCGATCGCAAACAAGCAGAAACTGCCCTTCAACAAGCCAAAGAAGCTGCGGAAATGGCTAACCGCGCCAAGAGTGAATTTTTAGCCAATATGAGCCATGAATTACGCACACCTTTGAATGCTATTTTGGGCTTTAGTCAATTAATGGCCAATAACCCTAAATTTGCGGCTGGAGCTTCAGAAATTAATATCATTAACCGCAGTGGAGAACATTTACTTGACCTGATTAATGACATTCTGGAAATGTCTAAAATAGAAGCAGGTCGGATGACATTTGTGCCAACCGCTTTCGACTTAGAGCAATTATTACAAACTTTAGAAGGAATGTTACATATCCGGGCAACTTCTAAAAGGTTAACGTTGACCTTCGATCGCCCCCCGGATTTAGTACAATATATTCAAACTGATGAACAAAAATTACGCCAAGTGTTGATTAATCTCTTGGGAAATGCAATTAAGTTTACAGAGCAAGGGACAGTCGAATTACTCATATCTCAGGTACGAGAAGATCCTTTAATTCGTTTGCAGTTTGCCGTTCAAGATACGGGAATTGGGATTGCAGAAGATGAATTAGAGCAATTATTTAATCCTTTTGTACAAACTGAGTCGGGAAGGCGATCGCATCAAGGAACCGGATTAGGGCTTTCCATTAGTCAAAAATTTGTCCAACTCATGGGGGGTAACATTGAAGTTCAAAGTATCCTGGGGGAAGGCAGTTGTTTTCGATTTGAAATTCAAGCCACCCTTGCCAGTGCGGAAGGAGTCGATCCCGTTATTGTACGCAATCGAGTAATAGGTTTAGCACCTGGACAACCTCGATATCGGATGCTAATTGTCGATGATATCCCTGAAAATCGTCTGTTATTGGTACGCTTATTACACCCTTTGGCATTGGAGATCCTTGAAGCCGAAACGGGAGAAGAGGCGATCGCCCATTGGCAGCAGTATCATCCCGATCTGATCTGGATGGATATCCGCATGTCAGGTATGGATGGATACGAAACCACTCGACGGATTCGGGAACTAGAAAGTCAAGCCTCCCCAACCCAAAAAAGCATCATTATTGCCCTGACTGCCAGTGCCTTTTCCCAAAAACG
Source organism: Roseofilum reptotaenium CS-1145 (assembly GCF_028330985.1). Lineage (NCBI taxonomy): Bacteria > Bacillati > Cyanobacteriota > Cyanophyceae > Desertifilales > Desertifilaceae > Roseofilum > Roseofilum reptotaenium. Next base: position 91,869 of record NZ_JAQMUE010000034.1, read on the forward strand.
AGAGCTAGTCTTTGCTGCTGGATGTGATGACTTTATTGCTAAACCTTTTCAGGAAGAAACGATCTGGAATACGCTAGCCAAACATTTGGGTCTAGAGTACATCTATGAGGAAGCCTTACCCCCAACTGATAGCCCTGAGCCATTTACCCTTACGCCCAATCAGCTTAAAATAATGCCATCGGAGTGGATTGAGGCCGTACATCAATCGGCTTTAAGTGGCGATGATGAGAGGATTATCCAACTCATTGCCCAAATCCCTCCCCATTACCAGGGTTTAATTAACACCCTGTCTGATTTGGTGCATCATTTCCATTTCAATACTTTGTTGGAATTAACGGATGAACAGTAAAGTTCTAGCCGATGTGTTAATTGTAGACGATACGCCCAACAATTTGCGTTTGTTATCGTCGATGTTAACGGAAAAAGGTTATAAGGTGCGTAAGGCGATCGATGCTAAAGGGGCGCTCAAAGCCATTGAGGTGCTAAAACCGGATTTAATTTTGTTGGATATTCGGATGCCGGAAATGGATGGGTATCAAGTATGTCACATTTTGAAGGCTGATACTCGGACTCAAGATATTCCAGTAATTTTTATTAGTGCTTTAGATGAGACGGTGGATAAGGTGCGAGCATTTAATGTGGGGGGAGTAGATTATATTACAAAACCCTTTCAAGCGCCGGAAGTGTTGGCGAGGGTAGCGACTCATTTGCAGATTCATCAATTACAACAGCAGTTAGAGACTCAAAATACTCAGTTGCAAGCGGAAATTGTGGAACGGCAAAAGGCGGAAGCCGGATTAAAAGTTTTGTTACATGCGGTTTCCCATGATTTGCGGAATCCGGTAACCGGGATGTTGATGGTGTTTAAAAATTTGTTGAAGCGGGATTCGTTTGCTTTAACCCGATCGATGGTAGAGCGGATGGCAGATAGTTGCGATCGCCAGTTAAATTTAATTAATTCTTTGATTGAAACCCAACACAGTGAGATTTGGGGGGTGTCTCTCAATTGTGAATCCTTATCATTATCTACATTAACTGCTCAGTTGGCAGCAGATTGGGAACCGATATTGAGTCAAAATCAGGCGACTTTAGAAGATCGGATAACGTCTACTTTACCCCTAATTAACGGCGATCGCCAGCAACTGTGGCGGGTATTTGAAAACCTGTTCGCCAATGCCCTCAAGCATAATCCCCCTGGTTTAAGCCTGACTCTCAGCGCTAGAGTAGAAGGGGATTGGGTGCGGTGTACCGTGGGAGATAATGGTACAGGAATGAGCAAAAAACAGTGTGAAACGCTGTTTCAACCCTATACAAGGGGCGATCGGGAAACACGCAAAACTGGATTAGGCTTAGGACTATATTTATGTTCCCAAATCATTCACGCCCATGGCGGCGAAATCGGAGTAGATAGTGTTGTGAATGAAGGCACCAATTTCTGGTTTACGTTGCCGACGCTATAGTGCTTCGTGCTGGGGAATAGGCAATAGGCAACAGCCAATAGAGAACGAAAATGTCTGAACTCTCTCGTCTCTTGCTATGAGAGTAAATCTACGGAAAAAAGCAATAAATTCTGCTCTTAACTAAGCATATTTATTGATTTAAGTCAGGGACGACAGGATGGACAATCCGCAGGCCAAAGGTGCAATATCGATCGCCAGCATTGCGGTGGTTGCGATCGGCACTACGACGGAATATTGAATAGGTGAGAAACCAAGACCCCCCTCGTATTACCCTTCTGGTCCATTCATCGCTATCGAGCCATATACTACCATCGGCAGGAGCGCGATCGTAACGATCATGCCAATGGTCGGCACACCATTCCCACAGGTTTCCATGCATATCATATAAGCCAAATCCATTGGGCGGAAAACTACCGACTGAGGTGGTTTTCGCACGATTTTTACCTTCCGGGTCATCTATATCACTATAGTTGCCATCATAATTAGCCAGGTCAGTCGTCAGGGTTTCGCCAAAATGAAAGGGCGTTGTTGTTCCTGCCCGACAAGCATATTCCCATTCTGCTTCAGAAGGCAAACGATAGGTGTTTCCCGTATATCGAGATAGCCGGGCGCAAAATTCCTCGCAGTCGTACCATGAAACTTGTTCTACAGGCAAATTCTCTCCCTTAAAATAAGACGGATTAGACTCTAGGGAAATATTCACCTGGGGAAATGAAGCTACCCTACGCCATTGAGCCTGCGTGATTAAAAACTTCCCCATATAAAAGGGGGGCACGGTTACTAAATGCTGGGGTTTTTCATCATCCGATCCTTCTCCCTCTGGTGAACCCATGAGGAAGTCTCCCCCAGGAATAGCCACCATATCTAAAACTATTCCTTCTCCCAAGTCCTCCTGGAAATACTGCGCTTCTCGATTTTCCTGCTGAATGATTTTGCCCCAAGCGTTAACTGTCACGACCTCAAAGCTAAATTTAGAGAGTGAACCTTGGTAAGGTTGGGGTACAGATAGGAGAGTAGACTTTAAAGATTCGAGTTGAGCTGGTTTGAGATGAGCTTTGTTAATGACTTGGGTTGACTCTGGTTTGAGTTGCACCCTATCCATAGCTGGAGTCGGTACTGTTGAAGTCTGGAGTCTGTTAACTTCTTCTAAAGCTTCCTGAGCTGAAACATAGCGACTATTGAAGTGATACCGGATCATATTCTGTAGGACTTCCCGCAATCTTGGACTGGAATGAGTAGCAAAGGGTTGCCAGATGATTTCTAGAGTTTCTGGGTCTGCTGGTAGACTGAGGGCTGGTTTTCCCGTGAGTGCTTCAATGGCGATCATGCCCACAGCATAGATATCGCTACAAAATTTAGGCTGTCCTACCGCTTGTTCACTGGGCATATATCCAGGTGTACCAACACGAACTGTCCGTTGATTTTTCTCTCCCAATTGAGTTAACTCAGACAGGTGTTGCTTGACTGCACCAAAATCAATCAGTACCAGTGTTTGATCGGGCTTACGCCGCATCAAGTTATTGGGTTTAATATCCCGATGAATGACTTGATGATCGTGCAAAAACTTTAAGGGAGTGAGGATATCTTGTAATAACTGAATCACTTGCTCCTCTGACCAAGGTTGTCCCGGGTGTATTTCCTGGCTTAACTCATGACCTTGGATATATTCCTGAACCAGATAAAATTCTCCTTCTTCCGTAAAATAGGCCAGAAGTTGGGGAATTTGAGGATATTTTCCTAATTTTTGCAGAGCCTTTGCTTCTGTCTCAAATAAGCGCTGGGCTGTCTTCAGTTGTTTTGGACTCTTGAACTGGGGCTTCAGTTGCTTGACAACACAGAGGGGATATCCTGGAAGGTGCAAGTCTTGTGCCAGGTAGGTGAGGCCAAATCCTCCTTTACCGAGTTCCCGTTCTATCTGGTAGCGACCCGCAAGCACTGGTGACATGGTTCAATTAAAAATTCAAAATAAATTGAGTTGTGGGTGGGTGACTCCAATTGTAGTATAAGATGATCTCCCTTAATCGAGACCATTGCCAATTAAAATAAATGGGGCCCAATAGTAGGGATGTTGAAAAGAGGTGGGATCGAGGTTATCTGTTTGGGGAAGTTGGGCGTTAATTACGCTCAATTGCGCTTGTCGAATGGCTTGGGCTAGGGTGATATCAGGATCGGTATCGAGAGATTGATAAAATTGATCCATTAAAACTTGGGTTCCTTGATCGTCAACGTGCCATAGGGTGGCGATCGCCGCTTTTGCGCCTGCTTTTTGCATCTGATAGCCTAAACCGAGGATTTCTTCGCCATTCCCCAGAATTTCGCCAATCCCTGTCTGACAAGCACTGAGGACAATTAAGTCCACGTCGGAAAGGTTCCAATGCTCAATATCCCGTAGGGTAATGCGATCGCCATTTCCTAATAAAATAAATGATTCTTCTGGCTCTCCTTGAACGAATGCTGCATGGGTGGCTAGATGCACGATCTGATGTGCCTCGAGTTCTGGCAGGGTTGCATCTCGATTAAAGTCCTGATTCCACAGGGTCGTATGATCGGGGAAGCGCTGGATCAAATTTTGTACTTCCTTCTGGGCAAAGGGTAATCCAGAAAAGTCAAATTGGCGATCGCCGACTTGGACGTGATAATTGCCTTGGGTAAACGCTCCGGCTAGAATTTTCCGTTCTCGATGGGTTTGGGGGGCAAAGTTTTGTAAGCTGGTGGCCGTAATATAATTAATCTCAAACCGTTGAATTAACCAATCCTGACCATCATATAAAGCACTGAAGGGCAAGTGGCGCAATTGACCATCTGGTGCGTAAACTAAGGCCTCAATTCCAGCTTGATTTAAATCCTCTTTAATGGGTTGCACTAACCATTCATAAAGCTGTTGACCGAGTGATTGTACCCGGGGTAAGGGGTATTTGCGCGTAATCGTTGTTCTAAATTCAGTAATTTTTTGTTCAAGTTCCGACTGACTTACGGGTACCGTACGTCTGATTGGTGGGCGATCGGCAAAAACCACGATTATTTCTAGCCGATCTTCCCACATGAATGGATAGACAAACGCTGTCTGATGTTCAAACTGTTGGAGTAGACTCTTCAATCCTTGAATATGAGAATTCCACTCTGGATTTGTCGAGTTGTAATCAGCCATTCTCTGCCTAATTGGGTTGATACGAGATGATTCTAGAAACGGCTTGAAATTCTGATGTAGACTCTGATATAATAAGTTAATTTGGTTTAATTTTTCAGTTTCCTCCACCGTGCGATCGCCTTCTGGAATCGCCCTTAATTCTTCTAAGTCTTCAATCCAATCTACACCCTGAGTCTCGGCTTCAAGGAAATCGTTGAAAATATCCTCTTCCACGGGATGTAAACTTAAGGTTGGCAATTGATGATCCCCTTTAACACTGTGTAAATATTCATCCAGTTCTTGCAATTTCAGCAAGTCCAGAACTTGATGGGCTTCTTCTGGGCGGTTATTTTGAAAGAGTAGATTCGCTAAATGGCGATAGCGCTGAGAAACCGTTGCCAGAAATGCCTTTTGTTGTTCTAGGGAAAAATCAGTAATTTGGCTATGAATCAACTGAAGCTCATTCATCGACTGCTTGTAAAATAGAATAGCTAACTCTGCTTGTTGCTGGGACTCGAATAGACGACCAATATTATGGAGTGTAGCGGCATAATTTTCTGTTTTTTCTAATTTTTTCCAGATCAAAAGTGCTTGATAAAAATGGGAAAGGGCAGGTTCAAACTGATTTTGTTCAAGATAGACAAACCCTAATCCATTGAGGCTATTCGCTACTCCGACTTTATCTCCTAGTTCGCGAAAAATAGATATGGCTCTATGATAAGCTTGACTGGCTTTAGCCTCCTGGTGAAGGATGGTATGAAGATGTCCAAGATGATTATATAAATGTCCCTGTTCTTCTTTTCGATCTAAACGTTGATTTAAGGCTAAAGCTTGTTGGGCAGTAGCTAAAGCACGATTCGGTAAGTTTTGCTTTTCATACAGTAAGCTTAAACCGGTTAAGGCTTGAATTTCTGTGGCGCTATCTCTTCGCGATCGAGAAATCGATCGAGCCTGATTCAGCAACTCTAGGGCAGTGTCATAATCTTCTAAATTGATTTCAACACTGGCTAAATTAATCAAAGTCTTCGCTAATTTTCTTCGATTGCCAATTCGTTGTCGTAATTTCACTACCCTCTGATAAAACTGCTGTGCAGAAAAAAAACGTCCCTGTGCATAGTCTCTTTTACCCCAGTTTTCTAGGGTATCGGCTTCGCTGACTGGATCGGTTTGAACTTCCACAGAGCCAGACTCTGAAGTTTGTGCGATCGCCGGTAATTCAAGTGCCAACACACTGCTGATCGCGATCGCCGAAATTGTCCGAACCAAGCTTATACTCATCATCATCAATCCGAGAACTCATCATTTACCAGCTTGGCAAATGTCCCTTAAATTTGGGGAATTCAGAGGTTCGGTAATCTGTAGCAATCAACCGCTACCATAGTAGAGAAAACCTCACTGTGCAATCGTATAGCCATGTCACCCAAATATCCGCGCCCAGACTGGCCAAACTCTTTGCCCACCATGTATGATTTACCCAGCGAAGATCCGGAGGAACCGGGATTGCCTGACTTATTTCACGATCTACAACCCCAATTACTCGATCTCACCTTTGACTCTCCCCTTTATCCAATCGAACAACGGTTAATTGCTAAAGACTTAAATCTATATTACGATTCCAATCATACCAATTGGTATAAACGTCCTGATTGGTTTCTCGTTTTAGGCACGGGACGATTTAACCGCCAACAGGATCTGCGCCTGAGTTATTTAATCTGGCAAGAACGAATTTCACCGTTTTTAGTCATTGAACTCTTATCTCCAGGAACGGAGCAAGAAGATTTAGGTCAAACTTTGCGAGAAGTCAATAAACCGCCGACAAAATGGCAAGTATACGAGCAGATTTTACGGGTTCCCTATTATGTAGTTTATGACCGCTATAATAATCAGTTTCGAGCCTTTGAGTTAAAAGGTTCTCAGTATCAACCCTTGAGTTTACCAGAAGAGAAATTATGGTTTGAACAGTTAGGGTTAGGCTTGGGAAAATGGCAAGGAATTTATGAGGGTGTGGAAGGATTATGGTTACGTTGGTACGATCGCCAAGGCAACTGGATACCGACTCCTACGGAAAGACTGGAGCAGGAGCGTCAACGGGCACAAGAGGCAGAAAATGCATTAGCCCAAGAGCGACAAAAACGGGAAGCTCTATTAGAGCGCCTTCGAGCTATGGGTATCGATCCTGATACATTGTCGTAGAGCTGTAGTGCCTTGAAACAGCTAAAATGAGGTAATAGATGTAGTGCGAGCATCTTGCCCGCTTCTCTTTTCCAATTAACCGGATTTGATATTACTAGCGAGTATGGGGTGATTTCGTCTATTTTTCGTTTTTCAATTGTCATAAGATTTATTTTCTAGTTTTTTTCGGCTCTGCTTGGCGATCGCAAAGATATTTGACCATTGCCAATTAGATACATCTTCAGTCTCATACAGTGTAATACACTTGTTCTTTTGTTGATCTGTCTCACCAGCAAGAATCAAAGGGCTATGTCCTAAGAATTTACTGTTTTTTCCGTACACGCTAGAAAAGTGAAGCTCTCCAATAAATAAATTCTCTACTGGATCAATACCCCCGAAAAAACTGCCTTTCCCAAAATAAGATAGAGTCACCAGATGATGATAAACTGTCATTTTCATCTCATAAATGTGATTGTCCATGTCTGCAAAAAACAAAGACAGATCGCCTGAGAAACTGTATTTACCTCCTCTTGAGTCAACTCTTACGACAGTCATTTGTTCTAAGATAGAATACATAAAACGTTGAATTGGAGAATTATAATCGCAGTTGTAGGTTTCATCTATCAAAGAAGCTATAATCATCCGATTACGCTCTGCTATGCTCATTTCTGAAAGGATGCTCTGCCTTGAATGACAATTAGTGTTTGCTAATTCCATACTGTAAATGATCTAAAAAATATGCTATAATATTAGCATAAATTACCCCCGCGTTGTTATACCATTTCTCTATGATGATGTGCTGAAACAAGGGGCTTAAGCCCCTTGTTTCTCAGGTGTCGATTAGTTGCAAGATTAAAGAGAAATGGTATACCCCTCTTCTGTCACTTTCCGGTTTCTTCTATGATTAGTAATTTCCAGAGCTAAGGTAACGTGAGTTTTGGATAAGCTGAAACCCTTATTCTATCGTTGGCTGTAATCCCCATTCCTTCGTCAAATCAGCCGCAAAATGCCCTTAACCAAAACTGGCGTTAAAGCACCCAATTAGCTGTGTCTAGGGAGCTTTTTGGTGTTGGGCAATGACTTGCCACGCGCGCAGGGTTTCGGCTACACTCCAAGCTTGGGCAATACACCCTCTGGGGGTAAAGGGAGGATCGCCATCAAAGATTTCACTGATACTTCCGATGCCGTGAGTGTATAAATGGTGCGCCATGGGAGTGAGGAAACTCAGCGCTCGATCGGGTTGGTTGTAGACTTTGAAGTGGGCGATCGCAAATGGCCCTAATAACCAGCCCCATACTGTACCTTGATGATAGGCTCCATCTCGATGGGCCAAATTGCCTCCATAATGACCGATATATTGGGGATCGTCTGGACTGAGCGATCGCAACCCATACGACGTTAGCAGAGATCGCCCACAGGACTCCACCACTCCCCGTTGCTGTTCTGGAGTTAGGGGACTTTGGGGTAAGGAAACCGCAAAAATCTGATTCGGTCGCAATTTCGGATCGTTCCCTATACTTGTATCAAGTACATCATAGCAGCATCCTGCCTCAGCATTCCAAAAGCGAGCAAATCCCTTTTCTGCTTGTTGTGCGAGCGTTTCGTACTCCCGATCTTCCTTCCCTAATTTACGAGTAAACGCGACCATAGTACGCAGTGCATTATACCATAAAGCATTCACTTCCACCGGTTTTCCTTGCCGGGGAGTAACCACCCAATCTCCATATTTAGCATCCATCCAAGTCAGTTGGGTCATGGCTTCTCCCGCATACAGGAGACCATCATCGGGATCGCGATGAATTTGATAGCGGGTTCCACGACAATGCCAGTCAATGATGTCCGCTAAAACGGGGAAGAGTTCAGCTAAAAAGGAGCGATCGCGGGTTGCCTGATAATATTGGCGAACGGCTTCAAAATACCATAACGTCGCATCGACCGTATTGTAAGCGGGGTCTTCTCCGCCATCCGGAAAGACATTGGGCAACATGCCCCGATCCACATATTGGGCAAAGGTTGTCAATACCCTCTTAGCCACTTCCGTGCGTCCTGTCGCTAGAGTTAAACCGGGTAAGCTAATCATTGTATCCCGTCCCCAGTCTGTAAACCAGGGATAGCCAGCGATCACCGTTTTCCCATGGGAGTTAGGGGACAGGGGACGACATACAATAAATTGATCCGCAGCGAGAATTAACTGTCGAATCCAGTCCGGAGCCTTTTCTGTGTTCAGATAGGGTGTGGCTTGCCAGCGTTCGAGGTGTTGCTTTTCATAGCGGTGTTGCTGCTGTAGCGCCTCTTTGCCGTCTAGATTTACCTGAGGCTCGGTACTGGCAACTAGGGTGAGGGAGTCTCCGGGACTAAGGGATGCGGTGAGGGTGCAGGCATGAAAATGGTTATCTTGATGGCCATCTCCCCGATAGCGTTCCATGGGGAGATCGTAGCCTTGTATCCAGGTTCCTGAAAGGGTGAATTCACCTCCAGAGCTGAATAAGTACCAGGGGATAGACTCTCCTGGCGTTTCTAGTTTTATGCCAGATTCAATCCGTTGGGTATGGATGGTAAAGTCTAAATCCTCTTGTAGAAGATTGTAGGGCCGAGTGTTAGCGATCGCATCAATCTCTAAATCCACAGGGGTACTACACCGCACCAGATCGTAGCGAATGTAGGTGGTATTTTCCCGCTGCCGCATCCAGATCCGTTTTTCCAGCAGCATATCCCCGCAGGCAAATGTCCATACGGGGGTTGTCCCTTCTAAACGGAAGCTTTCGAGATGGCGATCTCCATTTCCGTCCACTTTACCGCCCACCCATTGGTTAGTGAACAGGGGATAGGACTTTTGGCCATAAGTAACGGTTTCATCGAGTTTGGTTAACAGCAGAGTTCGCTGTAGTGGGGGTTTCAGTGCCGCCACTAATAACCCATGATAACGGCGCGTCAGGCCAGAGGCGATCGTCCCCGATGCGTAGCCCCCAATGCTGTTGGTAACTAACCACTCACGAGAGAGGGCAATTGCTGAATCACCACAGATTTCCCGTCCTACCTCAATCGCCATATGATTTTTCTTCTCCGCTCCGCGATCGCAACCTGAATCTTTCCAGGACTCTAGATTACACCATTTTCCATGGCATGATACTCCTAGGCATGGATTTTGCCATCTGGCATCATCGCGCCTTCTAAATTTGCTCCTTGCAAATCAGCTCCCACCAAAGCCGCATCACGCAGACTAGCACCTCGTAGATCGGCATCACGCAAACAAGCCCCATCTAAATTAGCGCCCCATAGATACGCCCCGCGCAAATCGGCTTCACTCAGATCCGTGCCTCGCAGATCTGCTAAATTTAGATTCGCTTCCGTTAAATCGGCTTTACGCATATCCGCTTCACACAAATTGGTTTTCATCAGATTGGACTGAATAAACTTACCGCCTTTGAGGATCGTTCCCTGCATATCAGCTTGTTTCAAATTTGCTTGATCGAAGTCAGTAAAACGCATTTGGGCATTACTGAGGTCAGTTCCCACCAAATTAGCGCCTGCCATTTTTGCGCCATTTAACTTCACTGAATCCAATTCCAAGCCACTAAAATTCATCCCTTGCAGTTTCAATCCATTCAAGAATGCACCGCTCAGTTTCACCCCATTTAAACCCGCTCCTTGAAGATTGGCTCCACTTAAGCGCGCTCCGGATAAATTCGTCCAATTCAGATTAGCACCCTCTAGATTCGCTCTTCGCAAATTAATCCCATTCAGGTTTGAACCACATAGATTCACTCCTGGCATTTTTGCTCGAAACAACGTCACCCAAGTCAAGATCGCCCCAGTCAATTTGGCTCCCGTTAAATCCGCTTTCCCCAAATGAGCGCCCCGCAAATCTGCTTTTGTTAAGTCTGCTTCGATTAACACGGCTCCTTGCAGTTTCACATAGCTCAAATTGGTACCATACAAGAACGCCCCATTGAGATTCGCCTCTTTCAGAAAACACCGTTCTAAATAGGCTCTCGCCAGAGACGCTTCTTTTAAGTTTGCACCTGACAAGTTAGATTTAGGTAACTCCACACCGATTAAGTTGGCATAGGTCAAATCCGAGCCACGAAAATCCCGTTCACCGTGAATATATCGTTGTAATAGTTCATTCGCATCCATGATATTACTCTCCTCAATTCCTGACCGTTTTGTCAGTCAACGTATTTTCTTTGACACCTTTACCTGCAAAATTTCTATTGCTTACCCTCCCTAACCGATCAAACGGGTATCCGGTAAAGCCCCTAGCTGCTCAGGTTGACCTCTTTTGGAGTTCAGAAACGATTGAGTCCAGAAATACAGTCTCGATTTTAACGTTTACTTATGCTGAAGACTGGTCTTTCTGCACTTTAATGAAGGGCTTTACGTTAGACCTTATTATGGTATTACACCCATCCTCTACTATTCCATTAACTGTAACAAACCTTTAGAAAGGGAAAGAAATAGTTATATTCACCCTTAAGATTCTCGGCCAGATGTCCAATGGTCTCTCCATTTTACAGTTCCTTCACTAGCAACCACCCAGCGCCGAGAAACTATATTTTCTCTCAGGGGAGATTGACCTTCACGCCACAGTGCATATTTATAATTAATTAATTTTCCTGCACTTTCATTGAAGGGAATTTCAGCAAACCAGGTATTAGAATTAATGTACTCTAAAGGATAGGCTTTAGCTATATCCCAATTCCCCAATTCTGGACAATCTCCAGTGACAATAATACGTTCTCCAGGCTGGGTATTAACACCATTGAGTTGGACGCGAACAATGGTTTTTCCGGTGACTCTTTCCGCCACATGACTAAGAATAATCACTTGATTTTTTTCTAGGGTCAAATCGGACAGTATACTCGACTCAACCCTATATTTTTCCAGGGACATGATATCCGTATGCTCACCATCGGGTAATTCCGTATCGATGGATTCTACAGTTACGCTTTCCCCTCGATTCATCGCCACAAACAGAATCGAATCTCGATACCGTCGCACATAGCAATAGACATCAGGAGTAATGTATTTTTCCCATTGTCCTCCCATGGAAACGGCTGGATTTAAGCGACGCACACCAGATAATAAACGAATGGTCCAATAGAGTTTAGTATTGGTATCCCAGCGCTTCATGAGGGGACGATTATAGGGGTCATTATTTCCAAAGGGATTGTCTAAATCAACCTGGGTATTATTATAGAGATATTGTTCTGTTCCGTAGTAAATACAAGGAATACCCCGGCTGGTCATTAATAGGGCGATCGCTAAATGTAACACTTCCGGATCGTCATTCAAACTCTGGAAGCGGTACATATCATGATTGTCGATAAAGGTAATTAACTCGGTTGCCCCAGAATAGCGATAATCTTGATCGAAAACATCCTTGATCCGGTAAAATCCATCCTCTAAACCTAACCCTAATGCTTCCCGAATTGCCGTGCATAGACCAAAGTCTAAAATCGTCATCCCGGAATTATTGGCAAACTCTACAGAACGATCGTCAAGAGGATGGGAATAAATCCATTCTCCAAACACAAAAATATCAGGTTTATGGGTTTGAATTTCGGCATTGAATTCTTGCCAAAACCAAATAGGCATATGCTTAACGGTATCGACGCGCAGGGCATCCACCCCCCGATCAATCCATTGTTTAATCGCTGCTTTAATATAACTGCGGTATGCTGTATTATTTTCATTAAATGTAGCTAATCCCGCTAACTCACAATTTTGGATTTGCCACTCATCTTCCCAGTCTTGAACTTCACCATAGTGATGATACCAATGATCCTGGTCATTGTTGAAATCGGCAATTTTCACCCCGTCATCATAGAGAATCCCCTTTTTGCCACTAATATCAGGATTGCTATGGTTACAGACAACATCCAAGATTAACTTCATGTTGCGCTTGTGAATTTCTGCAATGAGTTGGTCAAATAGGGTGTTTTTCTCTTCTTGAGTTTGGTTCAAAGAGGGATTATCTTCTGGCCGGATAAAGCGGGGATTGATGCGCTTAAAGTCTTGAATCCAATAGCCGTGTATAGCGGCACTTTCAACAAATAAGTCCTCAATTTGTTCAAATAAAGGAGTCAGCCAAATCGCTGTTACTCCCAGGTTTTTCAAATAGTCGAGTTTGTTGATTATTCCTTGTAAATCTCCACCCCAATATTTGCCCCAATCTTCATGGGTGGGATCGTAGAGTTCGGGATTTGGCCCTTCATTATTGCGCGGATCGCCATCACAGAAGCGATCGACAACAATAAAGTAAAGGGTTTCTTGGCGAAATTCAATATCGCGAGTATAGAGAAATTCTAGGTCTAAGTCTTCCTGTGAGTTAGGAGACTGTGCTGATGGGTTTAATGGGTCTTCCGACTGAGGATCTGAGGGGGTATACTGGCTCTGGGAAACCTCTGATAAGTAGGGATCAGTCATCACAGCAGCACTTCCTCGTTAACACTGGGCTACTCTAGAATAGCAGAAGCATAGACCTCTACAGGCGCTGAGAGGCGATCGCCCATTCGGCCTAAGTGACTTAAGTTTAAGAAACTTAATGTAAACGTTCATCAAATCGTTCTAAGGTAGCTATATAGAGGCTGAGAAATCAACCCTAACCCTTTGTGGAGACTTGCCCAAAGGATTTTTTAGATCGTCTTTCATTTTCAAAATCGGGAACTGTTTTAGGATGAGTACCAATTTAGCGACTAAGCTCCGCGAGGGCACGAAAAAAGCCCATACCATGGCGGAAAATGTGGGTTTTATCAAATGTTTCTTAAAAGGAACGGTAGAGAAGGAGTCTTACCGCAAACTGTCAGGTAACCTTTACTTCGTCTATTCTGCCATGGAAGAAGAGATGGCTCGTCACCAGAATCATCCAATTCTGGGGAAACTCTATTTTCCTGAACTCAACCGCAAAGAGTCTATTGAACAGGATTTAGCCTTCTATTATGGCAGTAACTGGCGCGAGGGAGTATCCTTGTCTCCAGCAGGTCAAGCCTATGTAGACCAAATTAGAAAAGTCTCCAATGAAGAACCGGAATTGTTGATTTCCCATCTGTACACTCGGTATATGGGGGATTTGTCTGGTGGGCAAATTCTGAAAAAGATTGCCCAAACCGCGATGAATTTACCAGAGGGACAAGGAACTCAGTTCTATGAGTTTGCTGATATTCCAGATGAGAAGGCATTTAAGAATAACTATCGGCAAACCATGGATAGTTTACCGATTGATGAAGCAACAGCCGATCGCATCGTCGAAGAAGCTAATGCTGCTTTTGGCATGAACATGAAAATGTTTAATGAACTTGAAGGTAGCTTAATTAAGGCGATCGGACAACTGTTGTTTAATAGCCTCACTAGACGGCGTACTCAAGGCAGTACAGAATTGGCAACTGCTACTGATAACTAAACCCCTCCACTCATAAGTAGTGATGATTGCTGTCACTCCGTTGCTCTTATAAGCCTCGACTGAAAGGGTTTGAATGGTAACGGGTTGACAGCATTGTTATATCAATTAAACATTTAAAATGGGTATTTTAGATCATGAATGAAGAGGAAAGGCAAGCCTATTGGCGAGAAAATACGACGCTAATCCGCAATCTATTAATGGTTTGGGGTCTGACTTCCCTGGGATTAAGTATCTTATTGGTGACTCCCCTGAATTCCATTACCCTGGGGACACTTCCCCTAGGATTTTGGTTGGCACAACAGGGAGTAATTTATGTATTTGTGGTTTTAATCTTTGTCTATGCGATACAGATGGACAAAATCGATCATAAGTATAAGAGAGACGAGTAATGTTGGAATGGGGGAATGGGAAGACACGGAGACGCGGTGAGTTGTTCCCCAGGGTAAGGGGAATTTTTTAAGATCAGAATCATTGAGAAATAGATATCAGAATCATTGAGGAATAGATATGGGTGTAGAGGTTTGGACATTTTTGTTTGTAACCCTATCGCTTTTGCTTTATCTCTATATTGGTTGGAGATCGCGAGTTAAGGATACGCAAGGGTTTTTTGTGGCGGATCGGGGGGTTCCGGCGATCGCCAATGGTGCGGCAACGGCAGCAGATTGGATGTCAGCCGCTTCGTTTATTTCGATGGCGGGGTTAATCTCGTTTTTGGGCTATGATGGCTCGATTTATTTGATGGGATGGACAGGGGGCTATGTATTATTAGCGTTGCTGTTGGCTCCCTATTTACGCAAGTTTGGGAAATATACGGTTCCTGATTTTGTGGGCGATCGCTATGATTCCAATATCGCCCGACTGGTTGCTGTAATTGCGGCGATTTTCGTTTCTCTCACCTATGTCGCCGGACAGATGCGCGGTGTGGGGATTGTCTTTAGCCGGTTTCTACAAGTGGATGTGAGTACCGGGGTAGTCATCGGCATGGCGATTGTTGCCTTTTTTGCTGTCCTCGGTGGGATGAAAGGGATTACTTGGACGCAAGTCGCCCAATATGGCGTTTTAATTATCGCTTATTTGATTCCGGCGATCGCCATTGCCTGGTATCTGACGGGTAACCCGGTTCCCCAACTGGCGTTTACGTTCAGCGATATTGTCGATAAGCTCAATCAAGTGCAAGTGGATCTGGGGTTTGCCGAATACACCCAACCCTTTGCTAATAAATCCATGTTGGACGTGCTGTTTATCACCATTGCTCTGATGGTGGGGACGGCTGGACTTCCCCATGTGATCGTCCGCTTCTATACCGTTCCCAACCCTCGTGCCGCTCGCTATTCCGCCGGTTGGGCGCTTCTGTTTATCGCTATTTTATATACTACGGCTCCCGCTTTAGCCGCCTTTGCACGCTATAACCTGATTGATAGCTTGCACAATAAAACGATTGAAGAGGTGCAACAGTTAGATTGGGCGACGAAATGGGAAAATACGGGCTTGCTGGCGTTTGAAGATAAAAATGGCGATGGTTTGATTGAGCTAACCCCCAATCCGGAAACCAACGAAATTACCATTGACCGCGATATCATTGTTCTTTCGACTCCAGAAGTGGCAAAATTAGCACCGTGGGTGATTGCTTTAGTGGCTGCGGGAGGGTTAGCGGCTGCCTTATCTACCGCTTCTGGCTTACTGTTGGTCATTTCTAGTTCCATTGCCCATGATGTGTATTATCGTCTGATCGATCCGGGGGCTTCTGAGTCACGCCGGGTGATGGTGGGGCGGATCATGGTCGGTTTTGCGATCGCCGTTGCCGGTTATTTTGGCGTTAATCCTCCCGGTTTTGTGGCTCAAGTCGTGGGGTTTGCTTTTGGGTTAGCCGCAGCTAGCTTCTTCCCCGCGATTATTTTAGGCATATTTGACAAGCGTAACAATAAAGAAGGGGCGATCGCCGGAATGGTCTCCGGTTTAGTCTTTACCAGCTTCTATATTATCGGGGCAAAATTCTATGGGATGCCCCTTTGGTTCTTTGATATCTCCGCCGAAGGCATTGGTACAGTCGGCATGATCCTTAACCTGATGATTGCCCTAACCGTTTCTCGATTAACCCCACCTCCCTCGGCAGAGATTCAAGAAATGGTCGAAAATCTCCGCACCCCGGATCATGGCCCTCCTGCTCTGGCGGACATTGGAGAAGAAGAATTAGATTAAGCTGATCATATCAAGTCCGTGCGCTATCCCTTAAACGGTTGCATAATCTGTATATTGCCGGATCTCGGGATCGTGAAACCCCAGCACAATTTGGTCTTTGTCCACCCCTCGATCGACTAATTCTTGAGCGACTCTCATTTCCGTCATATTGTGCTGAACCCAAATCTTGCGGTTGATAATATCGAGGTGCAGCACACAACCATAGACGCGGCGATAACCATCCCATCCTACATTTACCACTTGATAATGGTCTTGTTGGGTATCAAAAACGGTGTAGCAATCAATCTCCCCGTTAGCAATGGGAATTGCAGCATACTCGGTTAATAAGGACTGAATGATCTGGCGATACTGTTCTAGGATATCCATCGTACAATTACCTCTTTTTCTGGATCGTAAATCATTTGTTTTATTTGGTATCGTTCTAGGGAAATTTGTGTGAATTCTCGCTTAAAAAAGCCTTCATGGGTTCTTGCCGGTATAGCCAAATATAAAATCCTGCTTGGATCGTTGAGTTCCAGGGCTAGTTGATAATTCAAAAACTGTCCTAAGGCTGCATGATAATCCGTCAGGGGTGAATCGCTCAAGAATGTCTTAATTTCAACGGCAATTTTTTCTTCTCCTCGCTCTGCGGCTAACAATTGCTCCGCACCTAAATCAATTTCAAACTTGGTTCCACCAACTTCTAGTCGTAAGGGATCATCAGTGATCCTCCACTGCTCCTTTTCTAGGGCAATTCTAACCGCAGAATGATATTTATCTTTAGCTGCCATCAGGATTTTAGTTCTAGAATGAACAACTTTTTGAAGAATAATACTTTAGCTATCTTGATCGAAAAATTCATTATATCTTAACTTCTAATGGGTTCGTAACTTTGAAGTGCCCTCTCCCTAAATTCCTCTCCCACTCCGAGAGGGACTTCTCCCAGAATAGAGGATAGAGTTAATTATATTTTAGGGCGATCGCGGCAACCCATCGCCTAGCAAAACTAGAAACTGGGTTTCTCGCTGATCTGCTCGTTGATTTCCTTCCACGTTCGTGCCCATCAACCCCTGTCCTGCTTGCCATTCTCAGCCAGTTGACGCATAGTAAGTAACAATTCCTGTGCAATTGCCAACGTATGTTTCTGTGAGGAGGGCTGACGGATGAAATTAGGCGAGCTGCTGGCTAAAGTGAGTGGGTTAGGGGAAGTGCCTGCCCATCCTGCCTTAGACCTGGAGATTAGGAACTTAAGCACGAATTCTCATTCTTGTCAAGCTGGAGATCTGTTTATCGGAATGCCCGGAACCCGTGTGGATGGGGGAGAGTTTTGGCCGAGTGCTGTGGCTGCGGGGGCGATCGCGGCGATCGCCTCGGAATCCGCTCTAACTAAGCATCCTCTAGGAAAAAATTGTGTGATTTCCAGTACAGACATAGCGAAGGACTGTGCGGAAATTGCGGCTGTATTCTATAACTATCCCGCCCAAACCTTAAAGCTAGTCGGAGTTACAGGAACCAACGGGAAAACCACCACTACTCACTTGATTGAATCCTTTTTAACTCAGGGACAAAAGCCGACTGCTCTCCTGGGAACCCTCTACGCGAAATGGCCGGGATATCATCAAACCGCTATCAATACCACCCCCTTTGCGGTTACCCTGCAAGCACAGCTCTCCCAAGCCGTTGGAGCCGGATGTGAGTATGGGGTGATGGAAGTTAGTTCCCATTCCCTAGAGCAAAAACGAGTTTGGGGATGTCCGTTTGAAGTGTCTGTTTTTACGAATCTCACCCAAGATCACTTGGACTATCACCCCACGATGGAAGCTTATTTTGAAGCTAAGGCACTGCTGTTTAGTCCAGATTACTTGAAGGGAAAAGCGATCATTAATTTTGACGATCCCTATGGAAAACGGTTGATTGAGCGCCTACCCCAAGAACAGGTTTGGAGCTATAGCACTGAGAATCGTTCCGCTTCGTTGTGGACAAGCGATCTAGAATACCAGCCTAAGGGCGTGAAAGGAATTTTACATACGCTATTAGGTGAGATTGCCTTTGAATCGCCCTTAGTCGGTCAATTTAATGTCTCCAATCTCTTAGCTGCCATTGGTGCTGGCTTGCATCTGGGTATTACCTTAGAAACTATGGTATCGAGTTTACCTGATTTCTTGGGCGTGCCGGGACGGATGGAGCGCGTCAGCATCAATCGAGATCAAGAGATTACAGTGATTGTAGACTATGCTCATACCCCTGACAGCCTAGAGAATTTATTGAAAGCCTCCCGTCCGTTTATTCCAGGGCGGATGATTTGCGTGTTTGGCTGTGGGGGCGATCGCGATCGCACCAAACGCCCCATAATGGGTAAAATTGCCGCCGAATTATCCGATGTGCCGGTGGTGACTTCTGATAACCCGCGTACGGAAAACCCAGAGCAAATTCTGCAAGATATTGTCGCTGGTATTCCTGAATCTGCCCAACCAATGGTGATTGGCGATCGCGCCGAAGCCATCCGTCATGCTATCCTAGATGCAAAGCCTGGAGATGGCATTTTAATTGCGGGTAAAGGTCACGAAGATTATCAGATTTTAGGCACAGAAAAGATTCACTTCGATGATCGAGAACAGGCGAGATTAGCTTTAGGGGAGCGAGCGTAAATGAGTAATGAGTAAATCCTTTCTCTTTTGCGTGAAGTATAGCCCTCACCCCCAACCCCCTTGAACAGGGAACAGTTTTAAGCCCTCAGAGGGTGACAACCGGCTTGAATTTATAGATACCCTTGGCTTTGAGCGTTTAAGATGGCGAAAAAAAATCAGCGATTTTTTGGGCAAGCAACCCTCTAACTCGATGTTAGAGTTATGCGATCGCCACCTTTCAGTTGAAGTTTTCAGCAAAATACAACCTCAAAGGTTGTGATACAACCTTTGAGGTGCCTTGTCACCCCTTGAGTCCTCAGGGTTTGATCCCTGTCAAATAAATAGATTCTTGTTGGCGCGATTTCAAATCCGTTTCATATAGAAGACCTTCTTGAAAAGCAACTTCTTTTACGTCACTAAACCCAGCTTTTTCCATGAGGGCGGTCAATAGTTCAGCATCATACATAAACTGATGTCCCCAACTGTAGATTAAGCTATTTTTAGCTAACATCTGGTTTGTTAACCCTTGATTCGGGGGCAATGAGGCCAGATCGTATGCTCCCAAATACGGTACGCTAATACGCATACATCCACCGGACTTAAGATAATCTAGGCAATTGCATAGCGCGCCGATTGCTAAGGTTGGGGGCAGATGTTCTAAAACATGAGACACCACAATGCCATCAGCACAGTTTGATAAATTTCGGTCGTAATAAGGTAAATTAATCAGTAGGTCCAACTCCCACTCTTTTTTGCCCGCGATAACTTGAGCAACTGTTGACAGGAGGGGAAATAAGTCAGCATTAATATAGCTACTATCTGTTATAGTTCCACAGCCAATATTTAAGATCAGCTGTTCCCCTTTGAAATTAGCAATTGTGCTTTTGTTGTATCCCAAACCTTGCAGCAAAACTGTCATGTTTAAGGATATCCACCTCCCCAGACTTTGTCTAATTGCAGTTAAACCAGTCGGAGGTGTAACCCGGCGGGCAACTCTATTAAACTCTTTTAATAAAACTTTCTGCTTGTCAAGTTCCATATTAGACCTCTTGCAAATTAATTTGATGATACGATGAAAAGCTATTTATTTCAGAAGCCAACTTCTGCTTACAACTTGCAAAGCAAACCATAACGGCAACGACGATTGCGATTGTCAAGAGAATAGCTGGTGGAAAATTGAATAGCTATTATAGCTATAACACAAAAAAATTATGCGAGAGGTCTATTGCTCACAAGACTGCTACATAAAATAGGAGCAACAGTAAATTCATCGACTTGGTGGATGACCTGTTGAAGTGTGAGCATGGTTACCAGCAAAGGGTATTTCTCTGGGAGAGCGAGATGCCGTACAAGAGGCATCCCTTATCTCTAGCTCTGAGTTGTGGAATGCAATGGTCTATAAAGTTGAGATTACTCAGTCAGCTCCCTAAGCTCGGGTTTGACATTGCTGTAATTGACTGTGCAATTCCTCCACAGAGGTTGCCGGTTTTTTGCAAGACAGACCTTGGCAAACTAAGGCGATCGCTCCTTCAGGTAATTCGGGGACTTTCTGGATCAGAACAGTCGGTAAATATAACCCCCGTAGCTGCTCGAGTTGCCCCTCCACAATCCGTACTAGGGTACAATTGCGATACCAGTCTAACGCTGCAAATAGGCTAGGACAGGCTTGGGGCGATTTCGATAGAATCGTACTGAACGCCAGTAACCCTTGTTCAGCGCGATCGAAATAATCCAAATTTTCAGTTAACAGGAACAAGCGCACTAAATTCGCCATCGCAATGCCATTGGCTGCGGGAGTGGCATTATCCAAATAGCTCCGTTCTTGGATAATTAAATCATCACTTTTGACACTATTATAGTAGCCGCCCAATTCCACACTCCAGAGCAATTCATCAAATTCAGCTTGAATTTGGATCGCTTTTTCCTGTAGATTGGGCAGTTCTAAACTCGGAGAACACCACAAACTCGCCTGCTGAATATCCAAGAGAGCCTTAATCAACAGCGCATAATCTTCAGCTTGGGCTAAAACGTCGGGTTCCCCCTCGTAGTTGAGACGATCACAGCGACCATTTACCCATTGATTTTCTAGAATAAAATTAGCGCCCTGAATGGCTAAATCCAGATAATCGGGACGTTGCCAAACTTTCGCGGCTGCGGCTAACCCGGATAACAGTAAACTATTCCAGGATAAGATCATTTTAGTATCGGTAACCGGTGGAATTCGTCCGGGCCAAGTTTGTTGTTTTGCTTCCTGGTTATTGCGAGCAGGGGGGAATGTGGGGAGGGAGTCGCGATCGCTGCCATAGCGCAAAGTAAAAAGTTTACTTAATCCAGTTTCTAAGCGATCGGAAAGTTGCCCTTTTTGGGTGCGCTGCAATACAAGCTTACCTTCAAAGTTCCCGGATTCAGTAATATCAAACTGTTGCTGAAGGTCTTGAAATTCTTCTGGGGTGAGTTGACTCTCTAATGTACCATAATCCCAGATATAAAAATCTCCTTCTTCCGGTTCTAAAGCCGTGGATGAAGTGAAATTATCGGCATCTTGAGCTGCCCAAAAATAGCCTTTGGGATCGGTCATTTCGCGCTTTAACCAGGTGACAGTAGTAGCGATCGCCCTCTCTATCGCCTTATCCTGCACCCCTGCATCCCACAAATGGGCCAGATATTCCATAATCTGACCATTATCGTAGAGCATCTTTTCAAAGTGGGGAACCGTCCAAGTCCCATCCACCGTATAGCGATGGAACCCTCCAGCTACATGGTCAAAAATGCCCCCCAGCACCAGGTCATAGCCCCTCTGAGCGCAGCTTTCCAGGGCATTGTAGGGGGACTCTGGAGTCGTGAAACGGGTCGCTCTGAGGGCCGTTTCAGCGTAGGGAATCATGGGAAAATTGGGCCCCATATCCCGTGCAGTGAGGATACCAACGCTGGTTTCTAAGCCTTGGTGCAAGAGATCTTCGCCCAATTCTCCGGTTGCGGGGATAGTCGCTGCTTGATGCAGAGCTTCGGCGATCGCCTGTTTGCGACTGGCTAATTTTTCCCCCTCCTGATCGTAAAACATTCGCAAGGCTTGCAACACTCGTAAAAATCCGGGCCGACCATACCGAGGTTCCACGGGAAAATAAGTACCGCCATAGAAGGGAATGCGATCGTCTGGAGTAAGGACAATATTTAACGGCCATCCCCCTTGTCCCGTCATCATTTGCAACGCTTGCATATAAATACTATCCACATCGGGACGCTCTTCTCGATCCACTTTAATGGGCAGAAAATTAGCATTCATATATTCAGCAATTTCTGCATTACTAAAGGCTTCCCCTTCCATCACCGTACACCAATGACAGCTTGAATAGCCAATCGAGAGAAAAATCGGTTTATTGTCTTTTTTTGCCGTTTGGTGTGCTTCATCACACCACGGCCACCAGTCTATCGGATTTTCAGCATGTTTGCGGAGGTAGAGACTTCGGGATTGAGCCAAACGATTGGTCATTGATCTATGATGGATGAAGATAACAGTATCTTCTGCATTCTAATACTAATTCTCAGAAACTGTGCAATTCACAATTGACTGACAATTTGCTGAGAACCAATTGTCTCTTGAGGGTAGCATCATCACGGCTGGGAATAACTCAAATTGAGACGCAATTTTCTCTTCTGGAGATTGAATGAACTATGATAAAACCTATCCTAACTATTTTGTTTTTTAATGCTCTAACTTTTCTGCCTTCCGTCAGTTGGGCTAATCCGGTGGATCAATTACGCCCAGTTTATGAAAATATTTTACAAACCTATCCCCAGGAGTTGGAGCAAGCCCAGCAATTAGGCAATCCGTTGTTTGAATTAAGTGTTCTCAATAAAGCAGCTATTGCCCATCAATATCTGGGTCAACTTCAGGAAGCTATACCTCTCTATAAGCGGGCACTTCAATTAGCCCGTCAATTACAAGATGAAGATCTTGAAGGGAGTATTCTCTGGAGTTTGGCTACTGCCCATAGTCAACTCGGAGATCCCTATGGTATTGACTTTTTAGAATCCCAGTTGCAAGCAACTCGCACCCCTTCGGGCCGTAAAGTTATTCTCAAATATTTGAGCTTGGCTTATCTACAAGCTGTTAATTATGAAAAGGCGATTTTTCTGCGCCAAAATCAGTTAGAAATTGTCCGTGAAATTGGCACCAAAACCGAAGAGATTGAAGTCCTGAATGATTTGGGATTAGCTTACTTTGCCAACCTCGACTATCGTCAAGCTATTCAAATCCAGGAAGAAGCCTTATCTTTAGCTAATTCTACTGGTGAATTTCAGCTTAAAGGGAATATTTTGTTTCACCTGAGTATTAGTTACAGTTGGGTCAAACAACAGGAAAAAGCTTTAAAAACACTCGAGGAACTTTTAGCCTTGGGTGAGGCAACGGATAATCTGGTCCAAGTGAATCAAGCCTTGAACGGACTAAGTGAATATTATACGATTCAAGAAGACTACGAGCAAGCCATTGCCTTACAAGAAAAACGCTTAAATGCTATTCGGGAACAAGGTCATTTTACATCTGAATCTTTTGCCCTGCAAGATCTGAGTAGAGTTTACTACTGGTCAGGAAACTTAGAGCAGGCGATCGACCTTCAGACTGAAGCTCTCGATCTTCTAGACCAGGGATTTAAACAACAACAACAAGAGTCTCCAGATGCCGCTGAATCCCTCGAATTTTCTCGTGTGGCTGCCCAAGCGATTGGTCAAGAAAAGCTGGGGTTTTTACTGCTACAATCCCAACAGTTAGAAGCAGCAAAATCTAGATTTTATAAAGCGATAGAAGGTTATGATAGCCAGCGAAAAGTGACACTATCGAATCTGAGCTTTACGAACTTATCTGAAGATGAATTCAAAATATTTAGCTACGATCAATCTACGGATATTTATCGCCTCTTACAGCAAATTGCAATTGAGCGAAATCAAATCCTTGAAGCCTTAGAGCTTTCAGAAGCGGGTCGGGCTAGAGCCTTGGTCGATTTGTTGGTGAGTAAATTAGAGACCCATCCCAATTCGATGGAGACTGAACCACCAAACATAAACCAGATCAAGCAAATTGCTCAACGGGAAAAGACGACTTTAGTCACGTATACGGTGCAATATGAATACGGACGGTTTTATCAAAGTGGACCGGGAGAATGGTTAACTTCTCATTCATCAGAAAGAAAAGCAACTCAATTATATGTTTGGGTCATTTCTCCCCAAGGAAATATTGAGTTTCGCCAGGTTCCTCTAAATTTTGATTTAGATCAATTGGTGAAAAATGCACGGGATTTTATTACGTTAACGGGCTTATCCCGTCGCCACTTGCCTCCAGGAGAACCCTTGAAAGAATTGCATGAGTATTTGATTGAACCGATTGCCGATTTACTGCCCAAAAATCCGGAGGAGCGCGTAACGTTTATTCCCCAAGATTCGTTGCTTTTAGTCCCGTTTCCTGCTCTCCAGGATCGACAAGGGACTTACTTGATCGAGAAACATACATTGATGACTTCTCCCTCAATTCAAGTGTTAGATTTAACTCGTCAAAATCAACAGCGCAATCAAAATCAAGGCTCTAGCGTTAATCCTCCTTTAGTGGTGGGTAATCCAACGATGCCCGAAATTGAGTTAGAAGGGGGTAAAAGTACACTGCAACTGGAGGATTTACCGGGAGCGGAACTTGAAGCAGAGGCGATCGCCACTTTACTCAATACAGAACCGTTAATTGGCGATCGAGCGACTAAAGCTGTGGTAGTCTCTCAAATGCAATCTAGCCCCATGATTCATCTGGCGACTCATGGACTGCTCAATAATCTAGGAGGATTTTTGAGTTCTTTAGCTCTAGCTCCAACTGCTGGCGATCCCGGTTTTCTCACCGCCAAAGAAATATCTCAACTCTCCCTGAGAGCAGAATTAGCAGTACTGAGCGCTTGTGATACAGGACGAGGCAATATTAACGGTGATGGTGTAATTGGACTCTCACGAGCCTTTGTTAGTGCAGGAGCCGAAGGAGTATTAGTCTCCTTATGGGCAATTCCCGATGAACCCACTGTGACAGTGATGACTAACTTTTATCAACAAATGCAACAAAGACAAGATAAAGCCAGTGCCCTCCGTGAAGCCATGTTACTGACCCAAAAACAGTTCCCTGAACCTCGGAATTGGGCAGCATTTACCTTAATTGGAGTATCTGAATAAGATCGGAATTTAACATCCATAGATCGTCTTCTGTTGCAAGTATTCTTGAATTTTTAAAACGATTCAGGTTTTCCAAAATCAGTCTGGGTAGGAAAACTGACCTAAATTTGATATAACAGAAAGCAAGCGCCAAATTGCACAGACACTTGATTCTACAGGATTCATTTTGAATAGTAAACGTGGCGTAAGCCCCGGACTCTCTGGCTATTATGCACCAGTCTAATTCTCAAATCGTGACTCTTGCAGAGGAGCGGTGGATTGATTATCATCCTCTAACTCTAGAGCCTCAGATGCTATTGTCAGAGGCGATCTCTCACTGGCAACTCTATCAGCAGTCCCAAACTGGGCAAGTTCAGCCTTCCTTAGCATTAGTTGTTAAAGAGCAACAGTTAATTGGCTGCGTGCATTTGTCTAGTTTTTTACCTTATCTTACTTCGTCAGAGAGTGCTGAGAAGATGACTGTTGAGCAAGTCATGCAACCGGAAGGTATTACCCTAGAAATTGCTGAGTGGGAAACGTTCAGTAGTCAGGATAAGCTTGCAACTCTCCTTGAATTGGTTAAGCATCATCAACTGACCTCTCTCCCTTTAGTCACCTCAACTCATCAATTAATTGGTCTAGTTCATCTATCAACTTTATTACAAAACCTGAGTAGCGATCGCGGAACACAACAAACTCGACCTGCTCAGACGACTTTCGATCAAACCTTTGCCCAAGCAGTCATTGGTATGGCTCATATTGACCTACAAGGAAACTTTATTCAAGTCAATCAGAAATTTTGTGATTTGGTAGGGTATTGCAGTTCAGGCCTGATTAATCACTCTTTTTTTGAACTCATGGTTCCTCAAAATCTCCAGAGTTTAGAAAATCACAATTACCAAGACGTTACTCGCCGTTACTTAGACCGGCTTCTCAATGGAACATTACCGTTTATTAACATTGAAAACAATTATTTCACCCAAAATGGACTGCAAAACTGGGTGAATATCATGATATCTTTGGTACGTAATCCATCTGGAGAACCGGCATATTTTCTCAGTGTTATCCAAGATATTAGCGATCGCAAACTTTTGGAACAAAAGTTACATACTTCCGAAGCAGAACTGCGATCGGTTTTTGCGGCAATGACCGAGATCGTCTTAGTGATGGATCGGGAAGCAGAAATGATCAAACTTTCTCCCACTTGTCCAGCCATATATCAGCAAGAAGGCTACGATCTGATTGGCGAAACCATTAATCAAATTATTTACGGAGATTATCGTTCAGAATTAATGCAACATTTACAAGATGTCATACATCAGAAAAAAAGCCTTAATTTTGAATACCATTTAACCCTCCCTCAACAGATTTTTTGGTTTTCGGCAACCCTCTCTCCTATGCCAGATAAAAAAGTTATTTTAGTCGCTCGCGATATCACGGAAAGAAAACAAAATGAAGAACAACTCAGACTGCTCAAGAGATCCGTAGAAATCTCGGATGACGGCATCATTATTAGTGATGCTCAACAAGCCGATATGCCGATTATTTATGTTAATCCTGCCTTTGAAAAAATTACGGGCTATTCACCTCAAGAAGTCATAGGACAAGGACTGTTGCGGTTCTATAAAAACAAATTTTATCAACATCCCTATGAATCCATAAAAAGACACATTCGTCAAGGCAAAAACTTTCAGTTTAGTTGTCCAAGCTATCGTCAAGATAATCAGCTTTTCTGGAGTCACTTATCGTTGTATCCCTTACGAGATAGAACTGGAGAACTGACGCATTATGTCATCCTTCAGTCCGATATTACAGAGCGCATCTCAGCAGAACAAGCCTTGAAAAAGAGTGAAAAACGCTGGCAACTTGCACTCAAAAGTAATAATGATGGCATCTATGACTGGGATTTGGAAAAAAATCGAATCTTTTATTCTGCTCGATGGAAAGAAATGTTGGGATTTTCGGAGTCGGAAATTAGTGATAAACCGAGCGAATGGATGACCCGTTTACATCCGGATGACTTTGAACAAGTGATGTTTACCAACCTTCGATATCAGCACAGTCAAAATAATCCTTTATTTACGATTGAATATCGAATGCGCTGTAAAGATGGTCGCTATAAGTGGATTTTAGATCGAGGCCAGATCTTGTATGACAATCAGGGGGAAGAAATTCGGATTATTGGCTCATACACCGATATTACAGAACGAAAAGAATCTGAAGAAAAACTGAGAGACTCTCAGAAGCGCTTGGAATTTTTAGTCGATCAAACGCCTTTAGGTGTGATTGAATGGTCGGTGGATTGGAATATTGTAGAATGGAATAAAGCGGCTGAACGTATTTTTGGTTATCGTCGCCTAGATGTCTTATCTTCTCCTCATAGCTTTGAGATCTTGTTTTCCGATGCTCAAAAAAACAAAGTTTATGAGTTAATGCAAAGCTTAGAATCGGAAGAAGATACCACTTATGCAATTTGTGATAATATCAGGAACTCCGGAGAAACCATTGTCTGTGAGTGGTACAATACCGTGTTGATGGATAGACAAAACCATGTGATCGGATATGCTTCAATGATTGCTGATATTACCGTGCGCAAGCAAGCAGAAGTTGCTTTAATTCAGGCTAAAGAAGCTGCTGAATCCGCAAACCAAGCCAAAAGCAACTTTTTGGCGAATATGAGCCATGAGTTAAGAACGCCATTAAATGCCATTTTAGGCTTTACTCAGTTAATTGACCGCAGTTCTAACCTGGACTCTGTCCATCGCGAGCAATTGGGGATCATTAATCGTAGTGGTGAGCATTTATTATCTTTGATTAATGATATTTTAGAAATGTCGAAAATTGAAGCCGGCAAGATCACACTCAATGAGAGTGAATTTAATTTATGGATGCTGTTAGATACTCTCAAAGAAATGCTACAAATCAAAGCAGAAAGTAAAGGGTTGAGCTTGGCTTTGGTGTGTAGTCCGCAAGTCCCAGAATATGTGGAAGGAGATGAAAGTAAATTACGTCAAGTTTTATTAAATCTTTTAGGGAATGCCATTAAATTTACAGAACAAGGAGAAGTCAAATTATCCATTTCGGCGATCGCCCCCCCAGAAAACAACCCCCTTAGACTCGCCTTTGAAGTGAGCGATACGGGTCCGGGAATTGCCCAAGAAGACCTAGACACTTTGTTTGAACCCTTTGTGCAAACCGCAGTGGGCCGACAATCTCAACAAGGAACAGGTCTTGGATTACCCATCAGTCGTCAGTTTGTACAATTGATGGGAGGAGATATTCAAGTTTCCTCTCAAGTCGATGTAGGCACTCAATTTACCTTTGATTTGCCTCTCGAAGAAGTCTTGCATCAACCTCAAACCATCAGAAGCTCGAGTCGAGTGATTCATCTAGCCCCCAATCAACCCAACTACCGAATTTTAGTCGTTGATGACTCGTTAGATAATCGCCTGCTTTTAGACTCCTTATTAAACAGTGTCGGCTTTGAGGTAAAACAGGCCAGCAATGGAGAAGAGGCTATTTCCATTTGGGAAACCTGGAATCCCCATTTGATCTGGATGGATATTCGGATGCCTGTTATGGATGGACTTCAAGCCACTCAATACATTAAATCTCATCCCCAAGGTCAATCCACTCGCATTATTGCTCTCACTGCAAGTGCCTTTACGGAAGAACGTGAACAAATCCTGGCTGTAGGGTGTGATGATTTTCTCAGTAAACCCTTCCAAGACCAAGAGTTATTTGAGAAAATGACCCAACATTTAGGGGTCACCTATGTCTGTGATTATCTCGATCCGGCCTTGCCATTATCGCCCCCAATCTCTAATTCCCTAGAATCAGTAGATGAGGCTTCTATCAATTGGGAATTGATGCCCAAACCCTGGTTACACAATCTCTACCAAGCTGCCCTAGAAGCTGATGCTGAACTAATTTTAGAGTTGATCGAAAAAATCCCCAACGATCAAAGAAATCTGGCGAGATATTTAAATGATTTAGTCGATAATTTTGAATTTGAAGTGATCACTCAAAACTTAAATTCAGTGTTATATTAAATCTAGATAATAAATAACCATCAATAATAATCGGTAAACTTATGCTTGAATCTCTTTCAGGAAAATACAATATATTGCTGGTGGATGACACTCCAGAAAATTTACGTCTTCTCTCAGATTTGCTGAGTCAGCAGGGCTATAAAGTTCGCAGTGTTATGAATGGCAGAACAGCAATTAAAGCATCTCAAGCCAAACCTCCTGACTTGATCTTACTGGATATTAATATGCCCCAAATGAATGGTTATCAAGTCTGTCAGGAACTCAAAACACTCGACCGAACCCAAGAAATACCGATTATATTTATCAGTGCATTAAATGAAGTGTTCGACAAAGTAAAAGCCTTTAGAGTAGGGGGATGTGACTATATCAGTAAACCCTTTCAAATCGAAGAAGTTTTAGCCCGCGTTAAGCATCAATTACAACTGAAAGCCGCCCAAACTCAACTCAAAGACTTAAACTTACAACTAGAAGCACGAGTTCAAGAACGGACCCAAGAACTCCAAACTACCAATCAAGCCTTAACTCAAGAAATTCAAGAACGTAAGCGAATTCAGCAAAAACTTCTGGATATGGCCCTGCATGATTCCTTAACTGGACTGCCCAACAGGGCCCTATTTATGGAACGACTAGAATCAGCCATTCAAAAGCTCAAAGTTAGTGGGGATGAACCCTTTGCCGTCCTCTTTTTAGATTGCGATCGCTTCAAGGTGATCAACGACTCCCTCGGCCACCTCGTGGGCGATCAATTGCTCAAGGCGATCGCCAAACGTATTAACTCCCTCCTAGAGGAAAACATGCTCCTCGCTCGCCTAGGAGGAGACGAATTTACTATCCTCGTAGAATCTTGTGCCAACCTAGAAGATACCAAAAAACTGGCAGCAACTATCCTCAATAGCCTCTCCTATTCCTTTCAACTCGAACTTCACGAAGTCTTTATCAACGCCAGCATTGGCATTGTCCTCAGTCATGCCGACTACCACAAACCCGAATATGTCCTTCGGGATGCCGACACTGCCATGTACAAAGCTAAATCTATGGGTAAAGGACAATACCATGTCTTTGACCCCACCATGCACCAACTTGCCCTTAAACGACTCACCCTAGAAACCGAACTGCGCAAAGCCATAGAACACCAAGAATTTCTCGTTCACTACCAACCCATTATCAACCTGCAAACTGGCAAAATCAGTGGATTTGAAGCCCTCGTGCGCTGGCAACATCCCCAAAGAGGACTCGTCAGTCCAGCAGACTTTATCCCCATTTGCGAAGAAACCGGATTGATCAACGATATTGGCTATTGGGTCTTCCAGCAAGCCTGCAATCAACTCAAAATCTGGCAACAAACCCTCAAAAACGACAGCCTCAAAATCAGCATTAACCTTTCCGTCCGTCAATTCTCCCAAATGAACCTGATGGAAAAAGTAGTCGAAACTATTGCTAAAACCCAGGTTGTGCCCCAATGCTTAACCATGGAGATTACCGAAAGCGCCCTGATTGAAAACCCTGTACAGGCTCGCACTCTCCTCCATCAAATCCGAGATCAAAACATTCACATTTCCCTAGATGACTTTGGTACAGGCTACTCTTCCCTCTCCTATCTCGATACCCTACCCATTGATATCCTCAAAATCGATCGCTCCTTTATCAACATCCTCAGTCAAGAGCCATTAGATCTCGGTCTCATTCCCCCCATCATCCAAATCAGCCAAACCCTGAACATGCAAGTGGTTGCCGAAGGGATAGAAACTCCAAAACAATTGGAAATCCTCAGACAGCTCAACTGTGATTTTGGCCAAGGCTATTGGTTTGCCAAACCTCTGAACATCAGAGAAGCGACTGCCCTCCTGCAATCCAATCCCCAATGGTGAAATTAGGATAAGCTAGAACCGTAATCATGCCCCCTCATTCCTAGCGTGAATTCCCTAAAAGCATGTCCAGATCTTCCTTCTTGCCCATCCTTTTAGTCACTCCGTTATGCGCCTCAAGTGCGATCGCCATTGGAGTAACCGCATGGGTGTATTCAAGAACCGGACTCCCTATCCCTCCAGTCATCGGGTTCATCTGGATCATCTTGCTCTTAACGACAACATTAGGAATTAAAAGCGCCTATAGTCTTCACCGTCAACTTAGCCAGCAACCTCAAACGCTCCCCGAAAGCGAGCAAACCGAACAACCCTTCCTAGACCATCAATTCCCCAATCCGTCTCCCAACCTCCTTCTAGCCCTAGAACAAACCTTAAACACCACCTCTGACTTCTCCAGTGCCCTGCACCTAATCCTAGAGCAAATTTGTCAATTGACGGGTTGGAGTTATGCAGAAGCTTGGATTCCCACTGCTGACAAAAGTGCCCTCCAATGTAGCCCCATCTGGTACAAAAATCCCCAAACTCTTTCCCCAGAGCATATAAGTGCGCTACAAGACTTCCGCCACTACACCGAAGGACTCATCCTCCTACCTGACGAAGATATCCCTGGACGAGTCTGGTATAGCAACAAACCCCAATGGTTTGGTAACCTTGCCCAAGACAACGATATTTTTTCCAGGGGAACTCTGGCTCATCAAGTTGATCTAGGGGCTGCCTTTGGCCTACCCATCCCCATCCCCGCCGAAGAATCTTTAACCCCTAACCTGATTCCGAGACGTTCAGCCAGCTTGGGGATTTTAGTCTTCTTCACCCATTATTCTTCCGTTCAAGATCAATACTGGGTACAACAACTCTCCTATCGCGCCCTTGACTTTGGTCGAATTCTGCATCAAAAACAAGTGACCACAGAATTTAAAACGCTCTTTAGTGCGATCTCCGATCTGATTCTGATCTTTGATGCCCAAGGCTACATTGTCAATATTGCGCCCACTACCCCCAAACCCCTCTACCAGATGCCATCAGAGTTGATCGGTAAAAGTGTACAAGATATCTTTGAACCCGAGCAATCCACAACCTTTATCCATTTGATCTGGCAAAGCCTCAATACTCAAACGACCCTACAAACAGAATATCAACTCACCATAGAGGAGCAGAGCTTTTGGTTTGCTGCCACCATTGCCCCCATTACGGATGTGTCTGGAATGGGCGATTCTGTGATTTGGATTGCCCGTGATATTACGGAGCGAAAAGAAGCAATGGAAGCCTTGTCTGCGGCTAAGGAAGCCGCAGAAAATGCAAATCAGGCCAAAAGTACGTTTTTAGCCAAAATGAGCCATGAACTGCGTACTCCTCTCAACGCTATTCTAGGCTTTACTCAGGTGATGATCCGCCATCTGGGCGATACGTCTTCCACTGTAACTCCAGCTCGAATTGAAGAGCATTTTGGTTATCTGAAAGTGATTCATCATAGTGGCGAACATCTATTAGATCTGATTAACGATTTGTTGAATTGGTCAAAAATAGAGGCCGGGAAAATGGAACTCCATCAGAATCGCTTTAATCTGTACGATATGCTCAGTAGCCTCTATCAAATGTTCAAGCTCAAAGCAGAGCATCAAGGGTTAAGCTTATCTTTTGATGTTTCTGCCAAGGTTCCCCCTTTTATTGAAGCCGATTCGGGGAAATTACGCCAAGTCTTTATTAATTTATTAGGAAACGCCTTAAAGTTTACTCCCCAAGGGGGAATTCAAGTTCAGGTTGATTGTGCCAATCATGGGTCAGAAAATAATGCTACTTTAATCTGTGAAGTTCAGGATACCGGCATTGGGATTGCCCCCAATGAGTTGTCTCGCTTGTTTGAACCGTTTGTGCAAAGTTCGAGCGATCGCGGGTTTCAAGAAGGTACAGGTTTAGGCTTACCCATTAGTCAACAAGTTGTAGAATTGATGGGAGGTAAGCTAATGGTAGAATCTGAGGTAGGTAAAGGGAGTAAGTTCCAGTTTACCTTACCCATAAAACTAGACATGGGTTCTGAGCCTACTCTGACTTCAGAATCAAGGCAATATACTATACCGGCAGATCTAAAACTCCTAAATGCTCCGTTAGCCATCAAACCGCAAGACGTTGAACCGGAAGATCTCAGCTATGTTCAGTCATCAGATTGGGTCAAACTTCAACAGGCAACCCTAGCTGCGGAAGAGGAATTACTGCTCAAACTAATTGACGAAGTTTTTCCCTCCAATTCGCGAATGCGAGATTGTCTCACAGAATGGGTTCATGATTTTCAATTCGATCGAGTGCATCAATTAATTAGTGAGAAACTCTCTGAAAAGGTTAATTGATGATGAAACTGGGCCACATAACTCATAAGATCAAGAAAGGGTGGGAACGAATTCGATCGGGGCGTATCCGACACAAAATTGGATCGGGTTATGCATTAGCCATTGGTACTGGCTTGGCGGGTTCGTTGATTGGGTTAGTCGTGGCTGATTATTATCAAGGACAGGGCATTGTCCAATTAGCGGATGCCAATATTCAAGCTCAATTGTTGGTTCACTTTCAGGTCGAGATCGAACGAGCGGAACGATTAGGCGTTTTACTGGGGACAGTCGTTGGCGATCGCGAAGCCTCACAATTGTATCAAAAGAAGCTTGATGATAACCTGGTGGAGATCCAGACCACCCAGGAAGAGCTACAAACCTTTATCACAGGAAATCCGGCCTGGTTAGCCATTTCTGTAGACACCTTCGAGCCATTTCTAGAGCGCTATACTCAAGCCTTAGTTGAATATAGCGATCGTATCCAACAGATTATTAATCAACCGAATATTGGCTTAGAAGAACAGCACAATCAACTCAGATCTCTGGTGCTATCCGAGAGACAACGAGAATTAGACCAATTAGGGGCGACTCTCGATCAAATCCTAGCCACAGCTCAACAACAAGCTCGACAAGCGGAAGTCGAGTTGGAAAATGCCCAAGGTCTGGAAAAAGGGATCATTATTTTTAGTAGTTTATTCGCTGTAGCGATCGCCGGTTGGATTGCCCTGGGCACAACCGAAGATATTATCAGCCCCCTCGAACAACTCACCGACCTAGCTGCCACCGTTACCGAAGAAGAAAATTGGCAACTGCGAATGCCCATCAGTACCCAAGACGAAATCGCCTCTTTAAGTAAAACTCTCAACGCCCTCATGGAACGAGTTCACCAACGTACCGATCAACTCTTGGAAGCCAAAGAATCCGCAGAACGGGCTAATCAAGCTAAAAGCACATTCCTAGCCAAAATGAGCCATGAATTGCGTACCCCTCTACATGCCATTCTCGGATTTACGCAAATTATGGTCAAGGACAATGCTTTAACCGATAAACACCAGGAACAACTCCAGATCATCTACAGCAGTAGCCAACATTTGCTCGGCCTCATTAATGACATTTTAGATTTATCCAAAATCGAAGCTGGAAAATCCGAACTTTTACCCCAAGATTTTAATTTACTCACCTTCGTTCATCATTTAGAAAGTATGGTAGAGTTCAAAGCGAAAAAGAAAGGCCTCCATCTGAGCATGGAAGTGCAAGAAAATGTTCCCCAGTCCCTCTACACCGATGAACAAAAACTGCGCCAAATCTTACTCAATTTACTCAGTAATGCCATCAAATTCACCCGTCAAGGTAATGTTTCCCTGACCATCACAGTTGCGGATCAACCCGACACTCTACAATTTACCGTCACCGATACCGGTATCGGTATAGCCAGCGAAGAATTAGACCAACTCTTTCAGCCCTTTGAACAAACCCAAAGTGGCAAACAATCTCAGGAAGGCACTGGACTTGGATTAACCATTAGCCAACAGTTAGTCAATCTTCTGGGTGGAGTGCTGAGTGTATCGAGTGAAATCAACCAAGGGAGTATGTTTACCTTTGACTTACCCCTGCTCCCTGTCTCAGGAGAAGCAGAAGCCCTGTCTCAGGTTGAGCTTAAGGTGACCGGAATTGCCTCCACAGAGAAAACCTACCGTATTTTAGTAGTCGATGATAAATGGGAAAACCGCGAAATTCTCCGCTCTTTACTCACCCCTTTGGGGTTTGAAGTGCTAGAAGCCACCCAAGGAGAAGAAGCCCTGACTCTCTGGGAACAAGAAACAATCAATCTGATTTTAACGGATATTCGGATGCCGGTCCGGGATGGTTATAGCATGACAGTTAGTATCCGTGAACGAGAACACGAACGTGGTCTTCCCCATGTACCGATCATTGTCACTACTGCCAGTACCTTTGAAGAAGAGCGCCAACAGATGTTAGCCATAGGATGTAATGACTTAGTGCATAAACCCTTTCTCGAAGCCGTGATTTTAGAGAAAATTGCCCAGTATTTAGAATTGGAATATACTTATGAATCAGAATCTGAACGCGATCGCCTCAGCGATCAGTCCTATGATCCCCTCAACGATACCGAGGATTATCCTCTCTCTCAACCCCCTCCCCTTTCCTCTAAAAACGCCAGATCCTTTCTCTCAGATGCCATGGCTCAACAGCCCATAGAATGGATTGCCGCCTTACAGAAAGCAGCCACTGAAGCCGATGCCGATCTGATGTTGCCCTTGATCGACCAACTGTCAACCTCTCAATTACAATTAAGACAACAGTTAGTTGCTTGGGTTGATAATTTCCAGTTTGAAGCAATTTGTGAGATAACAGAAGAGTGCATTCTCCAAGAAAGTAACCAGTTTATTGCTCGCTAATTTATACAGTTGTTCAAGTTCATCGTGCCGCCTAACTTCCTTGCCCTCCAATGAATCACTCTACTGATCATCCAGAACCCGCGAATATTTTGCTAATTGATGATATGCCCAACAATCTCCGGTTGCTGTCGAGTTTGTTAACCAAGCAAGGGTATAAAGTCAGAAGTGTGATTAATGGAGCCATGGGATTAAAAGCGGCTCAAGCTAAACCACCCGATTTAATTTTACTTGATATTAATATGCCCGACCTCAATGGCTATGAAGTGTGTACCAAACTCAAAGCCAATGAAGTGACCCAGGAAATACCGGTAATTTTTTTGAGTGCCCTGGATGATGTTCTTGATAAGGTCAAAGCATTCCGTGTCGGTGGATCGGATTATATTACTAAACCCTTTCAAATTGAAGAAGTGATTGTGCGAGTACAAAATCAGCTCAAGCTTCGCCAAGCTCAACAAATGCTGGCCGAGCAGAATGTGGTTTTGGAGCAGGAAATCTGCGATCGCAAAAAAATTCAGAGTTCCCTAGAAGACCGCGAAATGCAGCTTAAACAACAAACTGAACGATTAGAAGCTGCTTTGACCAAAATACAAAACACTCAATTGCAACTGATTCAAAGTGAAAAAATGGCAAGTTTGGGACAGCTTGTTGCCGGAATTGCCCATGAAATCAATAATCCGATTAGCTTCATTTACGGTAATGTTCATTATGTGAATGATTATTTGGATAATTTAGTCAGTACGATTAAAATGTATCGAACAAGTTATCCAAATCCGACCGAGAATATTAAAGATTTCACAGAAGATATTGATCTAGATTTTGTCATTGATGATCTCAAGAGTATGATGGATTCTATGAAAACTGGTGTAGAAAGAATTCATGCTATTGTTTTGGGGTTACGGACGTTTTCTAGACTCGATGAAGCAGACATTAAATCTGTAGATTTGCATGAAGGGATTGAGAGTACTTTATTAATTGTGCAACACCGATTACAAGAAACCGATCGTCATCCTCCGATTCAAGTGCTTAAACACTATGGTGAACTCCCTAATGTTACCTGCTATTCCGGGCAAATTCATCAAGTTTTTCTTCATCTGATCGAAAATGCCATTGATGCGATAGAAGATAAAAGTTTTGATCCCTCACTTTCTGAGGACTTCATGCCAACGATAGAAATCCGTACAGAATTTACTGAAGATCATCAAGTGATCGTTTGTTTCCAAGATAATGGAATTGGCATTATTGATGATATAAAAAACCAAATTTTTAATCCATTTTTTACCACTAAGTCTGTGGGACAAGGCAGTGGATTGGGTCTTTCTATTTGTTATCAAATTATTGTGGAGCAACATCAAGGGCAACTGAATTATTCTGCATTACCAGAAGGTGGCAGTCAATTTACCATTCAAATCCCTGTTCATCGGAAAGACGAAAGTTAAGTTAAACTCCAAGTTTATTCAAGCCTTTCAACCAATGGGGTGAGTTCCAGGATAAACGGCATGAATAGAGCGACTTCCAGAGTGAGGTAGACTACGTTGATAGGAGGCTTCTGTAGGTTGTCCCCAACCGAGTTGCAACACTATCTCTAAATAGGAAGGATTTTCCCATTTGTAAATGAGGGCCCATTGGGTGCGGTGGGAAATCAGCTCAATATCTTGATGGGTGATTTTTTGATAGCGGCGACCATCAGCAATAAAGATATCCATAGCAACCGTTACTTGATGCCAAAAATTGAGAATGTCAGGTTTGGCCTGTTGCAGGATATCTAAATCTTGGGGTAAGGCAATCAGTTGGTCGTGAATTGTTGGATAGTGCAACGTTTGTTGATGAATGAGGATTTCTTGCCAGATAATGCCGGAAACCTGGTACTCTCTCTGATACTGATGAATGGTGGATTGAAAATCTTTGTAGGCAATAAAGTTTTGAACCCCTTCAACGGCTACAAATTGGTCAATAATGGGATGACCAGAGAGCTGACTATTGAGATTTAGACGCTCTCCTCTCATACACGCTTGACGCTCTTGGGCCAATATGGCAATTAAATCTTCAGTGCTGTAAACCTTGGACATAGCAAAGGAGTTTATTGGCCATAAGTTCATGGAGGTTTTGTTGGTGGTGTTGGGCTACCTCTTGGGAAGGTTAAGAGGTGGAGGTAAAAAGGAGACAAGGTTAAAAGCTAGACCTACTGAGTTAATTCCGTAACAGTTTGCTGCAGTTGAGCGATCGCCTGTAACTGCCGATCGTTGGTTGATTGAATCCCCGCAATTCCCTGTTGGAGTTGCTCTATTTTCTCCCGATATTGGGCCAGTTGGTCTTGCAGGGGTTGGAGCATCTGCTCATAAACCCCAAGTTTACCTCTGGCTTCAACCCACTGTTGCTCTTGTTGAGCTAAGGTTTCTTCCAACTGCTTAATTTCATTGCGTTTCGTTTCTTGAGCCGACATTTGGCTATTGACCAAGTCCTGAGCTTGCCCGATCGCCGCCTGGATCTGGCTAATTTCCGCTTCCATCCGTTGCACTTGTTCGCTTTGTAAGTGCCGTTGGCTCTCAGCCGCTTCTAGAGCTGGCCCAAAATCGAGCAGTCCCTCCTGTCCCGGTTCGGCGGGATAACCTTGTCGTTGGCGAAGAATACTTTCATGGACTTTAAACACAAATTCTCGTTCAGCTAAATTCCGGCGAGAACCCACCAACGATTCATTCAAGAAATCATAACTTTCTTGTTCACTGGATAATTCCGTTTCTAAACTGAGGCGATCGTATTCACTTGCTTGTTCAATCTTCTGCTTAAGTTCCTCGATCGCCTCTAACTGATACCCTAATTCCTCTTCCTGATCCTTCACAAACCCCGAGGCACGTTTCAAGTCTTCTTCCAATTGGCCAACCTGTTGTTGTAGCTCATCAATCGGCATATTTTCCAAAGCCTGGCGATCAATACTCACCGTAGGTTTTCCCGAGCCTTCCGCCAGTTCCTGAAGCTGTTGACACAATTGCTCCGTCTGACTTAAATGACTTTGCATCGGTTGCAGTAAATCTTGCTTAACTTGTAAAAGACTCTCTTGAGTTTTCAAATCAATTTGCGCCTTTTCCAGAACCCCTTGCGCCTCATTCCACTCTTGCCAACGGCTATTAATCGTCGTCTTTAATTGGTTAATTTCCCCTTCCTGTTCACTCGTTTGTCCTTTCGACTCCTCCAATCTTTGCCAATGTTGATCAAGGATTTGTTGCTCTTCAGACATTGTTCCAGACATCTGCTCCACCGCTTCTCGAAGAGTTTCCGTCGGTGCTAGAGCCTCCGACAAAGACTGCAAAGACTGTCGAATTTGGCCCGCTTTCTCCTCATCCAGTACCGTGGCTGCCGAGAGTTCCCCCTGTTGCTCCTCTAGTCGTTGTTGCTCACCCCGTAAATGGGCCCAGGCTCCTTCCAACTCCTGGCTTTTGCGCTCAAACTCCTCCCGTTGTCGTTGAGCTTCGTCCGATAACGACTCAATTTCCTGCCGCTTCTCCTCTAATTTCTCTGCCTCTTCCTCTAACTGGGCCAATTCATCTTCTCGTGCCACCAGTTCCATTTCTCGACGATTCAACTCTTGAGCCTGAAACGTCAAGGACTGTTTCCATTGTTCAATTTCCTCTTCTTGGCCTTCAAATTTTCCCTGAAGGGTAGAAAACTTCTGCAAAATCCCAATCAGAGGACGAGCCGCATCTTGAGGGGGTCGTTGAATCTTCTTATTGGAAACCTCAACCAAAACCAGCGCTCCATCTTTTAAGGTTCCTGGTTCTGCCAATTCAATCAGTTCTTCTGAGACCGAACTCCAATTTTGTTCACTGCGCTGACACGCCAGCAGTTTAATCATGGCTTTATTGCCCATGAACCCCTTCTGGATTTGTACTTCCGCTAGATAAAGCACGCTGATAGTCCTCGTTTATGCGTCCATCAATCAACCGATCCTGGGGTAAACTCTCCCTGATCTTTATTTTATTTTGACTGCTCTAGGCAATTTAGGGAAACCCCTACCTGGGTTAGTTTTACCGATCGCACCTGAACTGAGCATCAGGTTTAGGTATTTAGCCATCTTATACAGTCCATTGAACCTGGCTTTTGCTTCAATCCCTATCCTGATTACAGCCCCAACCCACTTTACAAAATTTATTACTGTTTGGGTGAATGGTGTACTCTCCCAAGCTCAGATGCAGTATGATTGAGCAGCTCATTGGGGCAGGGCATACCCAGGTGGGGTCGAACCCTTTTTAAGGGATGATTAAGGGTTGATTGCCCATTGCCATTTAGTTTAGCTTAAAACTCACCTACCCTTATCAACACCGTGGCTTTTCCTTTCCTGTAGACAGGAACGGTGACCCCTGCCTTCTGCTCATCCGATTCAAAGCCAATACCTGCGATCGTAAGGACTTACAATAGCTTTAGGGCCATGGGTTCTAAGAAAGAGCATTCAGCCTGGACTTAAGCGGTAGCATGTAACCAACAGAATGAAGACCTAATGCAGGGACACTTAAGCGAGATTGACATTCGCAGCATTTTCCAGCTCATTGAGTTAGGACAGCGCACGGGGGAATTGTGTGTTGAGAGCTATAGTCCTCAACCTCAGTTTAATCGAAGCGATCGCCCCCAGCGTCTGCCCCCTCAATGTTGGTTTGTCTTTTTTGCCAATGGCAAAATCATCTATGCCGGTTCAGACACCGATAGTTCTCTGGTACGCCTACGTCATCATCTTCATCGCTATGGAGTCGCTTCTGCCCTCGATCTGCTTAAAGTTCCCACCATTGCCGCCACCAATGCCCCCGAATACGGCTACCTCTGGGCGATGCTAGAAAACCATAGCCTTACCCCAGCCCAAGGACGCAGTATCATTAAAAGCATGGTTCAAGAAACCCTCTTTGATCTATTTTCCCTGCATAATGGATCATTTATGTTTGAACTTGGCCCTCCCATAGCCCCCCAACTGACTCCCCTCGAAATTGGGCCCTTAGTGACCAAAGTCCTCAAACAGGTTCAACAATGGAATCAACTTCATCCCCAGATTCAATCTCCCGATCAATGTCCCGTCCTTTGTGATGCCGCAGAACTGAGCCAACACCTGAATGAAAAGCGATTTAAGATTCTTGCTTCCTGGGCCAATAAACAAACCTCTATCCGCCAAATTTCCCGCTACTTAAATGGGGATATTCTCACCGTCGCCAAAGCCATTTATCCCTTTGTGCAAAAAGGCTGGGTTCAACTGAGCTATCTCAGTTCGCCAGAACCGGATTGGATACCCGAAGACCTCAAGCCTATGCGCCCCCCCCGTGTTGTTTTTATTGATGATGGGGTAGCCTTATGTAAAGCAGTCGAACAAATTCTGCAAGCGAGTGGTTACGAAGTGGCTGGCATTACCAATCCTCTGCGGGCCTTGAGTTTAGTGTTCCAGCTCAAACCGGATTTAATTTTGTGTGATATTGCCATGCCAGAATTAGATGGTTATGAAATCTGTGCGATGTTACGGCGATCCAACCGATTTCGGCAAACCCCCATTGTCATGCTCACCGGCAGAGATGGGTTTATCGATCGCCTGAAAGCACGGATGGTAGGAGCGACTGATTATCTAACCAAACCGTTTGGCCAGGGAGAATTATTGATGGTTTTGGAAAAATACATTGGTAAAGGAGGAAAAACTGACCCCTCTCCCGATCGCATCCTTGATGATGCGATCGCCTCAGAACTCGATTTAGAACCCCTTACACCTCCCTCTGGAGACTTAGCCAATTCCTAACCTCTTACCCTCCCCCGAATCTCCAATAAAAATCCCATCAAGTGGCCAGATAAGGCACTTTATTCGATAAATTAGAGATACTTGGAGAGCTGACCCATTGTTATGTTAGTCAGACCTTCAGCCCCAACCTAAAGAACACGATAGCCCAGTAGTAGGATAATCTTATGAGTAGCGTTTTAGTAGTAGAAGATAGCCCCGCCCAGCGACAGATGATTACCGATCTCCTTACAGACAGTGGTCTCAAAGTCAGCATTGCCAGTGATGGTGTAGAAGCGATAGAAAATATTCAAAATAATCTTCCTGATTTAGTGGTTTTGGATATCGTTATGCCCCGTATGAATGGTTATGAAGTCTGTCGGCGAATTAAAAATGACAAGAAGACCCAGCATGTTCCCGTGGTCATGTGTTCCTCTAAGGGAGAAGAATTTGACCGCTATTGGGGAATGAAACAAGGGGCAGATGCTTACATCGCCAAACCTTTTCAGCCCACTGAGTTGGTAGGGACGGTTAAACAACTCTTACGCAGCTAATGGCTCTCCTCAATTCAATCCCTCAGCCCCTAAACCGATAAACATTATGGTAGGTAATACTGAATTCTTCCATGAGATAGACTCCGAGCAAGTCACTGAGTTTCAGGAACTCCAAAATCCAGAAGGAGAATTACATCTGAGATTTTTTCTCC
Organism: Roseofilum reptotaenium CS-1145; assembly: GCF_028330985.1. Taxonomy (NCBI): domain Bacteria; kingdom Bacillati; phylum Cyanobacteriota; class Cyanophyceae; order Desertifilales; family Desertifilaceae; genus Roseofilum; species Roseofilum reptotaenium. Next base: position 134,113 of record NZ_JAQMUE010000034.1, read on the forward strand.
CCTCTGGCCATGAACTGGCTCTGAATGCCATTGGCATTAAAGAAGTCTTTGAATCTCCCCCAGATCGGATTACTCCGATTCCCAATGTTTCTCCTCTGTTGTTAGGAACGATGAATATCCGCGGACGGGTGATTTGGGTGGCCGATTTGGGACAATTCTTAGGGGAGCAGACTCCCTTAAATACCGATCGCTCCGAACTCCCTGTGATTGCGATCGAAGACCAAGATACTATGCTAGGTTTGGCCATAGATCGTATGGGGGGGATGGATTGGCTCGATGCGGAACAACTCCAACGAGCGACTAATATCGCTGATACCATGGAACCGTTTGTGCGTGGAGAATGGGTGATTGATGAAGAAAAGAACCAATATCTATGGTTGCTCAACCAAGTAGCTATTTTGCGATCGGCGAGGTGGGCAGCCTAAAATTAGGATAACCTAACTGGATAAAACTCCAGATTAATACACTTAACTATCAATCGGGGATCATAATATAGTCAGCAAGTAGATTAAATTAACCAGTCAAACTATCGTGTTTTGGGGGGCTATGGGATGGATTATGCAACAGAGTATCAACAAGCAGAAACCGCTTATGTTCAAGGACGCTATGAAGATGCGGCCTCAATTATCGATCAGTTGGTAGAACACTTTCCTGACGATCCAAATTCGCACTTACTCAGAGGTCATATTTATTGTTATGGATTACAAGAATATACGATAGCCCGTCAAGAATATGAATCTGTTTTAGAAATTACTTCCGATGAAGTATTTATGGATTATGCCAATCAAGGATTAGCAGATGTAGACCAGTTCTCAACCCATCATACCGTGGGGAGGGATTTGCAAGACGATTCGAGTCAAATCCCACCTATGGAAGAGTTAGATGAAGAAGAAATTGCTTCAGAATGGCAAGATTTAGAACTCAGTGAAGATGACGATGAAGAGGAAATTATCCATACAGAAATGATCGGCGATCTGAGTAGGGATACAGAAAGTCTAGAAGAGAACCATCTCCAAGAAGAACCCTCCTTAGATTACGCCTCTTTAGAGTCTTTGGATGAAGAGGATGATTTTGACGATGAAGAGTTGGCGGATGATGACCCCTTTACAGTCGCTCATGAACAACTAGAAGAATTCCAGCAAGAAACAGAACCTTTAGAAGATGATATCTTTGCTGGAGAATCCTTAGCTGAATTAGAAGAAGATTCCTACAACTTAGAAGAAGAATCCTTCTCCCCCTTTGCCACAGATATAGATTTAACAGATGAAATGGGAGCCGTACTTGAAGCAGATGAAGGGATTGCCTTTGATCCATCGGAATTCCCAGACGATCAGGAAGCGTTTAATTCTTCTCACCCACAAACCCTAGGGCTAGAGGACTTAACAGAAGAATCTCTAAAACCGGAGCCTTCAGAATTGATAGAAGATTTACAAGGCCCAGGATTAACCATGGAAGAGAGTCCGACCCTATTTGTGGGTAGCTCACCTGGATCGGTGAATGGTCATCATGAGAGAACGGGAGAACTATCTCTGAGCCAAAATGGGCGTAGCAGTAGTACCCTCACCAGCGATCAAACCCTCTCTGATAGTCATCTGTGGCAAGGAATTGGAGATGAGGATAGTTTTAATACGAATGGGACGAGTGGCGAGGCGATCGCTGACTTTACAGAATCTGGATTTCAGACTCAATCTGGGTTTCATACAGAAAGTTTTGGATTTGATGAAGGTTTAGATCAATTTGAAACCGATTCAGGTATCTCAGAATCCCAAAATGGTAATGGGGCAGTAGACTTCCTGGATGAATTTGATGCCTTTGATGATAAAGTCCTCGATGAATTTTCTGGCTTTGATGACCCTTCATCTGAGCTATCGACCAACTTCAAGAGTAATTCTATGGCTGGGATGACCAATAGTGGAATTACTCTGGATGAGGATTTTGATCCGAGTGAGGATAATTCTGCATTACTCGAAGAAGAGATGTTTAGCATCTCTAATAGTAATACAGATACCATTCCCACCTTTACCGGTAAATCTCAACGGCAAGTAGAACCGAGTGTGTCGGTGGATCAAGGCCCATTGAGCTTCTTTGATAATGCACCTCTGATTACCAAAAATTTATATAGCGCGATTGGCACTGGGTTGAGTTCTGCTTTTGCGATCGCTGCTGTGATTTATGCAACGGCGAGTGATGCCAACGCCTTTCACAAACTGGCGATGATTCTACTGCCGGGAGGTCTTTCCGGTGCAACCACTTATGTTTTAGGTAAAAAAGTAACCAATCAGGTCAAGCAGACGACGGACGAACTGCAAGCCCAATTTGAAAAGGTCGCCTCTGGACAACTGGGAGCGCAAGCCACAGTCTATGGTGAAGACGAAATGGGCTATCTGGCAGAGAGCTTCAACGTTATGGCCAGAAATGTCCTCACCACCATGAGTGAGTCCCAACGCAAAGCGGCTGAAAACGAATCAGCAAAAGAAGACCTTCAACGCCAAGTGATTCGCTTACTCGACGATGTAGAAGGAGCTGCTCGCGGAGACCTAACCGTTCAAGCTGAAGTCACGGCTGACGTACTGGGAGCGGTAGCCGACTCCTTTAACCTCACCATTCAAAACCTGCGGGAAATTGTACAACAGGTAACGGTAGCCGCTCGGCAAGTCAACAAAGGCTCCGCCGATAGTGAAACCTTTGCCCGGGGGTTAGCCGCAGATGCTTTGAGACAAGCAGAAGAACTAGCGGTAACCCTGAATTCAGTGCAAATGATGACGGACTCCATTCAACGGGTAGCAGAAAGCGCCCGCCAGGCAGAAGCAGTTGCCCGTTCTGCGAATGACACAGCTCGTAAAGGTGGAGAGTCGGTAGAGCGAACAGTGGCGGGTATTTTGGAAATTCGAGAAACGGTGGCAGAAACCACTCGTAAAGTGAAACGGTTAGCCGAATCTTCCCAGGAAATTTCCAAGATTGTGGCTTTGATTGCCCAAATTGCCTCACGAACCAACTTACTCGCATTGAACGCCAGTATTGAAGCGGCTCGTGCGGGAGAAGCGGGTCGGGGATTTGCGATTGTTGCCGATGAAGTCCGACAGTTGGCAGACCGGGCGGCCAAAGCATCGAAAGAAATTGAGCAAATCGTGTTGCAAATCCAAAGTGAGACGGCTGGGGTAATGCAAGCGATGGAAGAAGGGACTCAACAGGTCATTCAGGGGACAAACTTGGCTAAGGAAGCGGCGAAATCCCTGGAGGATATTATTCAAACCAATAATCGGATTGATGTTTTGGTTAGATCGATCGCGGCTGATACAGTAGAACAAACGGAAACCTCAAGAGCGGTGGCTCAGGTTATGCAATCTGTGGAATTGACCGCCCAAGAAACCTCTCAAGAATGCGGACGGGTATCACAAGCATTGGCGAGTCTGGTGAATGTGGCACGAGATTTGCTCACCGGTGTGGAACGATTCAAAGTCGATCCACACAAGAGTCGTTAGGACTAAGATTAAGGTTAAGGTGGAGTGAAACAGTGAAGCAGTTTAGGGCGATCGCTGTTAATGACCGGAATGTTGGGGGAGAGCAACAATTATGGCTCAGGAACAGGAAAACTTAGACCGGATTATGGGGTATTTCCTAGAGGAAGCCAAAGACAATCTCACCATTATTGAGCAGGGATTGTTGAATTTAGGAGCCACAGTCCAGGATTCAGAACTGATGGATGAGATTTATCGGGCGGCTCATTCCATTAAAGGTGGATCTGCCATGTTGGGAGCGAGCAGTATTAGAAAAACGTCCCATAAGTTAGAGGATTATTTCCAAATTCTCAAAGAACGCCCCCCTAAAATTGGTCCCAAATTAGAATCCTTACTGCTACAGGTCTTGGATGGATTGACTGTATTAGTAGAAAATTTAGAACAAAGTGAGTCAGAGGAGTTAACCACTCGCAAAAATGCAGAAGTTAAGCAATCTTTGACTCCCTGCTTTGAAACCTTGGATCGGATGATGCAGGTTAAGAAAAATGGAGCCGATCCTCAAGCAGAAGAATCTACAGCCGCGATCGCTCCCTTGCCTTCTAGACCAAGTGGTGCTACGGTTGAACGTCGCTCCTCCAATCTCCCCGATCCAGAAGAGAGTGCCAAACATTTGGTATTTCAGAGTGATGTGCCCACTCAATTACGTCAAATGCTACAAGGGTTTAAGCAACCCGATACAGCAGACAGTCGAGAACAGTTAACCCAAATCTGCATCAGTCTAACGCAAGCTGGGGAAAACTTTAACCTTTCGACCTGGGTAGACTTAGTAAAATTAGCTCAAGGGGCGATCGCCAACCGAGATAACCTCTATACCCATCTGGCTCCTGTAGTGATCAAGGAACTTAAAAGAGCCAGAGACTTGGTTTTGGCTGGAACTCCTGACCAGATTAAACCCAGTTCAACTCTGTTAAATCTTCAACCTCAGCAATCCCTAACCGCAGACTCAGTTGATCGAGAACTCGATACCTTGTTAAGAGTCGGAAGGACTCCCACAGAAGAATCGCCCAGGGAGGAAGATTCCATGAGCGATCGCTCTTACAATAGTCAACCTCCAGTCGATCCACCTACCCCTTACTCACAACGCATAGGGCCAGATGTTGGACTCAGTGAACTCAACACACTAGCCGATCTCTTTAAAGGAGAAACATCAGATATTGAATTAGCTTGGGAAGCCGAAATTTCTTCTGCTCCCCCAGAAAACAACTGGGGCTTAGATTCCTCAGAAATGGATGAAATGGGTGACCTCTCAGACTTCTTAATCCATGAATCTTTCAATGATGTTTCAGAAAATATCAATGATAATTGGGAGTTGAATCTATCTAAAAACGAAAAGAGTAACGTAGATTCAGAAGATCTAGAAGATGACTTAAAAGATTTATTAGAAATTGAACCCACTGTTATGTCAAATAATCCAAAGAAAAATCAAGCCGATGAATTGTCTGATTTGTTTTCCGAGCATCCAGATGCAACATCTACTGATCTGGATGAATTGTTGCAAATCAATTTAGACTCACCAGAACAAAATCAGTCCTTAGAAAACTTGGATCTAGACATGCTGGACACCCAAGAGACTGACGATCTGGCTCTGGATTTGGATTTAGATTCCAATTGGTCTGAAGGTGAAGAATTAGAGGAATCTTCTGAAATGAATAGCCTCTTTGAGGACTTATCTCTGACAGAAGATCTAGACAGCAACAGTGAAGAAGAAGATATATTTAGCTTAGATGAGAATGTTGAAGCTCTAGTCTTGGATGAGTTGGATAACAATGAATCTTTAGAAGACTTATCCCTCACGGAAGAAGAAGATATATTTGGTTTAGAGGAGAGTGCTGAATCTCTAGCTTTGGACGAGTTGGGTGCAAATGAATCCCTAGAAGATTTATCTCTTACAGAAGAAGAGAATATATTTGGTTTAGATGAGAATGTCGAATCTTTAGCCTTGGATGAGTTGGAGGGCAGTGAATCTCTAGAAGACTTGTCCCTGACAGAAGATTTAGACGAAAGCAGTAGTGCAGAAGAAGATATATTTGGTTTAGATGAGAATGTCGAATCTTTAGTCTTGGATGAGTTGGATGGAAATGAATCTCTAGAAGATTTATCCCTGACAGAAGAAGAGGATATATTTGGTTTAGATGAAAGTACTGAATCTCTAGCTTTGGACGAGTTGGGTGCAAATGAATCCCTAGAAGACTTATCCCTGACAGAA